>NZ_SRLV01000041.1:0-72224 GCF_006518205.1 Myxococcus sp. CA005
GACCGGTCGGAGGTGGGCGGGGCGGGCTCCCGGGGCGTGACGAAGGCGAGCGGGCAGTCCGGCGTCGCCGCACGGCGGCTCATGGAAGTCCGCCGGCCCGCGACGGGCGGAATTTGCACGCCCGGCAGGGCCGGTGCGCGGTCGACGGAGGCTATCGGCACGAAGCGGAGCGGTTTAGGACACGGGTCAGTGAACCTGGAGGTCCTCTGGGGTGACGGATGCGCGTCCCAAGGTGAAGCCCGTGCAGGGGAATCGTGACGAATTGATTGATGCGCTGCGACAGCGCCTCGCGGGCTCCTTCCGCTGGGCCAGCGTGGGCGTGGCGTTGGGGACGTTGGCGGTGCTTTACGGCGCGTCATCGTTCCAGCGGGCGCTCGATTCCGGAAGGTTCCGATGGCCGTTCAGCGCCCAGCTCCCCATCTGGGGGAGTCTCTTGATTGTCATCGGTCTGGCCGCCTTCTGGCTGGCGCCCCGCTACACGCGGAGGTTGGTGAGAAGCGTGGAGTCCGATGAACGGACGTCGTTGCTGATGACGGTGGAGCGCAAGCGAGTGCCGGGAGATGACGAGCACTTCCTGTTCGTCGCCACCCTGTACAGCCCGGAGCAACAGCGCGTGGTGCTCCGGAACGTGCATTTCCTCCAGGGGGACAAACCGCTGCAGTACCCATACAAGGAAGGTGTCACCCAAGTACCGGTGCAGGTGTATGGCAAGCCCGGCCAAGCGCCTATCGTCATCGATGCGGGGTGGGGCTTCCTGCTCCCGGCCAACCTGACGTACCCCTGGTACAGGTAGCCACGATCCGCGAACAGGCGACGACCGGGCTCCCGCGAAGAAGCCCGGCCGCCGCCCACGTTCCATTCGAAGGACCACTCACTCCCCGGAGTAGATGCCGATGGTGCCCGGCATCACGGTGCCGTCGCTCAGCGTAGAGCCCTGGAAGGCAACCAGGATGCGGCGCCGCGGGCCGGAGCGGTCCACCTGGATGTCCGGCACGCGCATGCTGGACAGCTCACGCCCGAACACGGAGAGGCCGTAGTGGGAGACGGAGCCGCCCCGGACACGGGAGAGGCCGCCGCCCCAGCTGTGACCGGCCCAGATGCTGCCGTTGGCCAGGTCCGCCGCCACGCTGGCCACGTGCGGCGCGGCCAGTTCGTTCTTCAGCGTGCGCACCACCTGGCCGTTGTCGTTCAGCTCCGCGAGGCCGTGGCCGAAGGAGCCCACCCACGCGGAGGTGCCCACGACGGCGATGCCGGAGACCAGGTCATCCGTGCGCTGCTCCGGACGGGAGTAGCGCTCCTCGCCCACCGCGTCCTTCCAGATGTCGATGCGGTTCCATGCGGAGGCCCGGGACTCCGTACGCGTCTGGCCCTCCCAGAAATCGTTCGCGACGGTGCCGTAGAAGTAGCGTGTCGTCCGGTTGGCGCCGCCGACCCAGACGTCCCCGTCCGGACGCACGCCCAGGCCCCAGTACGCATCCGTGAGCAGCGCGGGCTGAACCCTCCACCGGCTCCGGTCCTCTCCGTACTGGGCCCGGTCCGCCGTGGGGTTCGAGTAGATGTACGCGTTGATGCCCGGGTGCGAGTGCTCCTCCACGCCCCAGCAGTGGAACTGCCCGTTGCACGTCGGGTCGCCCCGGTAGTCCGCATCACCGCGGGCGAAGCCGTGGTTGGCGCCAAACCAGACGCTGTTGGTCTTCGCGTCATAGGCGATGCGCCAGATGTTGCAGAGCTTCTCGCGGCCTCGCAGCTCGGCGTCGACGACGTTCGGTCCCGAGAAGATGTCGTAGTGCACGACGTCGAGCGTGCCGTCCGCGCGCAGTGAGACACGGTCGGCGTCACCGCTCTTGTATCGCGCGGGGTCCGGTACGTTGCTGTCCCAGTTGTTCTCGCAGTGGAGCGCGCCGTCGCCCGGCATGCCCTCGTAGCCGACGAAGACGGTGTCGTTCCAAGCGCCCGCGACAGAGATGACCTTGAGGTACTTCGGTCCCGGCGGCGCGCTGCCGTCCGGCATGTAGCCGTACGGGCGCAGGCCTTCCGCCATCGTGTAACGCCGGAAGGTGCGCTCACCCTTCTTCATCAGGAAGAGCCCTTCTTCGCCGCCCGCCACCCAGATGTTACCGGAGGCGTCCGCGCTCACGCCGTGGATGAAGCGGGGGCCGCCCGCCTCGCGGCCGAAGAACTCCCAGTTCGCCGCGGAAGGCGTGGGCAGGGGCACTTCCACGGGGCCCCCGTCCGGCGTGCCACCGTCGTCGTCCGGCGTACCCGAATCCGGCGTGCCACCGTCGTCGTCCGGCGTGCCCGAATCCGGTTCTCCCGCGTCGGGCTCGTCCGGTGTCCCGGAGTCCAGCGTGCCCGAGTCCGGCGTGCCTGCATCGCCTTCCGGGGCTTGGGGGAATTCCGAGGGCGGGACGTCCATGCCCTCGGTGCCCGTCGCGCCATCCCCCGAGCCACAGCCCGTCCACACCCAACCCGCCACGAAGAGCGCGCCCGCCCATCCCCATCCGCGCTTCATCTCGTCACCGTTCCCCGCTGAAAAGCCGACTGGCCCGAAGTGGGTCGTCGTGTTCAATCCCCGTTCGTTCGCAAGGACGGTGCCAGCACGAGCAGCCCTGGAGCGTGGTGTGTCCGTCGGGCGCCGGACACGATGTGGGTAATCCGCTTCCCAGCGTGTGTACGTGCCTGTCCCGGGCGAGGCCGGATTCGTGCTACTTCCTTCCTCGAATGGGTGGTCATGACGCGCGGGGCCGGATGCCACTTTCTCTTGTCGCTCAGGAGCCGGACCTCCTGTTCTACACACGCCAGGCGGCCGAGCATGGCGGGCCCGTGCTGGTGTTGGGAGCCGCCAATGGCCGGGTGGTGTGGGCGCTGGCGGGAGATGGCTATGACGCCGTGGGCGTGGACCCCTCGGGGGTGATGATTCGCTCCGCCGAGGAGCGGCGGAACTCGGAACCCGAGGACGTCTCACGCAGGGCGCGCTTCCTGGTGGCGGACCTCCGCTCGCTGCGCCTGGACGAGCGCTTCCCACTGGTGCTCGCGCCCCAGCACGCGTTGGGGTTGATGCCGGGAAAGGACGACCTGGAGGCGTTGCTCGCCACGGTGCGCCACCACCTCACGCCGGATGGCTCCTTCGTCTACGACGTGCTCAACACGCCCCGCGAGCCCGTGATCCCCCGAGACGACGAGGCGCCCAGCGCCGGCCTGGAGCCTCGCCGCCCGCTCTTCACCCTCCACCTGCGCGAGCGGCGTGCGCCCGGTGGGCCCAGCCCCATCCGCCGCCTCAAGCTGCGGCACTTCACGCCGGAGGAACTGGACGCGGCGCTCACCGCGGCGGGGTTGGTGCCGCGCGAGCGCTACGGCCGCTTCGACGGCAAGCCCTTCGACCTGGAGGACTCGCGCCACATCGGCATCGCCGGAACGTGAGCGCCCGTCAGCGCTCGAAGCGGTAGCCCAGTCCGCGCACGGTGAGGAAGTGGCGGGGGGCTTCCGGGTCGGGCTCGAACTTCAGGCGCAGCTGGCGCATGAAGTTGTCCACGGTGCGGGCGCTGCCTTCGTAGTGGTAGCCCCACGCGCCGGACAGCAGCTCCTCGCGGGTGAAGGTGCGTCCAGGGTGCGCGAGGAAGTGCGCCAGCAGCTTGAACTCCTGCGCGGTGAGCTCCACCGGCGTCCTCGCGCGTGCCACCGTGCGGGCGGCCATGTCCACGCTCACGTCGCCGAAGGTCACCGGCGGCGGCGAACCCGCCCCCGCGGAGGGGTAGCGCCGGCGCAGCACGGCCTTGATTCGGGCCAGCAGCTCCTGGAGGCCGAACGGCTTCACCACGTAGTCGTCCGCGCCCAGGTTGAGGCCGACAATCTTGTCCGTCTCCATGCCCTTGGCGGAGAGCACGACGACGGGCGTGTCCCGGCCGCGCTGGCGCAGCTCCTTGAGGACCTCGAAGCCATTGAGCTCCGGCAGCATGACGTCCAGCACCACCAGGTCTGGCGACTCGTCCAGCGCGCGCGCCAGGCCGGTGCGGCCATCCTGGGCCTGGAGCACCTCGTAGCCCTCGAAGCGCAGGTTCATGGACAGGCCCGTGAGGATGGACAGGTCGTCCTCCACGACCAGGATGCTCCGCGTCTTGTCGCTCATGCCTTCCCCGCCGGCAGGTGGATGGTGAACCGGCTTCCCTTGCCTGGCTCGCTCTGCACGGAGATGCGGCCTCCGTGGGTTTCGATGATGCGCCGGGTAATGGCCAGCCCCAGCCCGCTGCCTTCCGTCCTGCGCGTCAGCAGGTTGTCCACGCGATAGAAGCGCTCGAAGATGCGAGTGCGCTCCTGCGGAGCGATGCCCACGCCGTTGTCCTCCACCGTCAGGTCCACGCCCTTGCCGCTGCCCCGGACCTGGAGGGTGATGCGGCGGTTGTCCGGCCCACTGTACTTGTAGGCATTCTGCAGCAGGTTGAGCAGCGCGCCGGCCACCGCGGCCCGGTCCACGTCCAGCGCGGGCAAGCCGTCTGACACCTCCACCGTCAGGTCCACGCCGTCCTCCATGCGCTGGGTTCGGAAGGCTTCCACCGCCGCGTTCACGAGTTCCGACACCGGCACGATTTCGCGCTGGTACACCTTGCGCCCGCCTTCGATGCGCGCCCAGTCCAGCACGCGCTCGACGAAGATGGACAGGCGTTCCGTTTCGCGCATCAGCAGGGTGAGCACCTCCTGCGTCTGCGCCGGGTCCTTCAGCCGCCCCAGGGCCAGGGTCTCGATGAACATGCGGATGGACGTGAGGGGTGTGCGCAGCTCGTGGCTCACCAGCGACACGAAGTCCGTCTTCATCCGCGAGAGCTGCGCCTCACGGTAGAGCGCGCGGCCGGTGTAGACGACGCCGAAGGTGAGCGTCAGGTAGAACACGCCCAGCAGCACGCCGTACAGCACGCGGTTGCGCGTGGACGCGCGCGCCACCGGGTCCTCGCCGGTGGGCAGCACCACCAGCCGGAAGTCCTGGAGGGGCGAGGACAGCACGCGCTCAGCGAGCCCCGTGGGCCCCAGGGCGCTGGCGCGCGCCTGCGCCACCTCGGACACCAGCCGCCCCATCAGTCCGCCCTCGGAGGGCTCCCGGGGCACGGGCAGCAGGGCGAAGCGCACCGGTTCGCTGGACACGGCTCGGGGGTCCACGCGCTCGGCCAGCAGGGCCTCCAACTGCTGCACCGATAGCCGCACGCCGTGCACCACGCTGCCGCGTCGCTCGGCGGCCACCAGCACCGCGCGCCCGCCCGTGGTGAGCGAGAAGACGGTGGGCTCGGTGGGCAGTCCGCCCGCCTCGGGCACCACGGTGGCGAGCGCCTCCGCCAGCTGGGGGTCCCGGGTGCGGACCTGTCCGTCCTCCAACTGGAATGCGCCGTCCGGCTCCGACACGGGCTGCCCGTCGGGGAGGATGAACTGGAGTTGGCCATTCACCGGCTCCAGGCTCGCCGAGGCGAGGATGCCCGGCAGTTCCTCCGACAGTGACTCCAGCGTGCCGCGCCAGGCGGCCTCCAGCCGTTTCTCCACGGCCGCGCGCTCGTTGATGATGGCCACCACCCCGAAGCCGGACAGGCCGGCGGATGGCACCACCACCAGGACGATGAGCAGCGCGAACGTGCGCCGGAAGTTGAGGAATCGGGGCGGAGTGCGGGACACGACCCCTCTCCTTTACCCCTACCCGGCGCTACACGCTCGTGGCGTTTCATCCACGCCCGCGACAGGGAGTGTGCACCACCCACCTGGAGTGTGTGCGGACGTCATCGACTTCGGGGGTATTCTGGTGCAAGCATGGGCGGCCGCGGGGCAGGCGTGCGACGTGGGCCGGCCGCCTTCTTCCCCGCTCAGGACGCGGCCGCCCGGTGTCTGGTGGGTGGGACGGGCTGCCGCGAGGAAGGGAACCCCTCCATGAGACGGATGGTCCTGGCCACGGTGTTGGCCTCGATGCTCGCGCTTCCGGCGTGTGAAGACCGCGACGCCCAGGCGACCTGGACCCAGGCGTCGGGCTCGGTGGCGCTCAGCCGGGATGACGCCTTTCTCTACGTGGTGGACTCGGACAATGGCGTCCTCGCCGTGGTGGACACGGCGCGTCGTGAAAAGGTGGGCGAGGTGAAGGTGGGCCTCCTTCCCGAGCGCGTGGCGGTGGGGCCGGACGACACCGTCTACGTCTCCAATCGCGGCTCGCGCAGCGTGTCCGTCATCCGCCGGGGGGACTGGAACGAGGCGGCCCGCATCGCGGTGGGGGTGGAGCCCGTGGGCCTGTCGGTGTCGCCCGCCGGGGACACGCTGTACGTGGTGAACAGCACCGCGCTGGCGACGTCGAGCCACGGCTCGTTGATGGCGGTGGACACACGCTCGCTGTCGGTGCGCTGGGAATTGCCGGTGGGGGATGAGCCCCGGGGCATTGCGCTGGCGCAGGGCGGCAAGCGCGCGCTCATCACCCGCTTTCGCCAGGGCGACCTGGTCTCCGTGGACCTGACGGACGCGGACCGGCCCCGGGTGGTGCGTGAGCAGACGGACCTGTACGCGCGCGCCAACGTCCGGGACAACGTGGCCGCGTCCCCGAACGGGCTGTCGCCGCGGCTTCCGCCCGCGGACATCCGCTTCCAGCCGCGCAGCATGTCGAGCGTCGCGGTGACGCCGGATGGAGAGCGCGCGCTGGCGACGGTGATGTGGGCGCGGGAGGACCCGTTGTCTCCAGACGGGACGCCCACGGCGCCGAGCGGGGGCTCGCTCTACGGCGGTGGTGGGCCCTGCAACACGGGCGGCGTGGTGGCGCCAGGGCTGGTCACCTTCGACACGGACACGGGCTCGCCCCGGGTGGATGACCTGGACCGGTGCCGTCCGCCGCCGGACCTGTCACCGGACTTCCCGCCCTCCACCATCATCAGCCCGGAGTCGACGCACCCCATCCAGGGGCCGGTGGCGGCGGTGGTGGACCCGACGGGCCTGTGGGCCTTCGTGGTGAACCGGGAGACGGACAACGTCGCCATCATCCCCACGGGGCGCCGTTCGGGCTCGGACCTGAGGTCGGGCCTGGGCAGCACGGTGCGCCAGTTGGTGCGCGTGGGCTCCGGCCCCACCGGCATCGCGATGACGCGGGATGGGCGCAAGGCCTATGTCTACAACGCGTTCGACCACACAGTGACGACGCTGGTGAGCGACGGCGCGGGTGGCACCGCCAACATCCGCACGGACGGCGCGCCGCTGCCCATCGCCGGGGACGTGCTGGCGCCCAACGAGGTGGCGGGCCGCAAGCTGTTCTTCAGCGCGCTGGACTCGCGCATGGCCAGTACGTCGGTGGGCGCGTCGTGCGCGAGCTGCCATCCCGATGGCCGCGAGGACGGCCACGTCTGGGGCTTCCCGGACGGGCCTCGTCAGACGCCCAGCCTCGCGGGCCGGAGCATGACGAAGACGGGGCCGTTCCACTGGAGCGGCGAGTTCTCCACCATGCGGGACTTCCTCGACGCGACGGTGCGCCACCGCATGGGTGGGACGGTGCTGGACGGCGTCATGGTGGCGCAGCTGTCCGACTTCATCGACGTGCTGCCCGCGCCGGACAACCCGCACAGGGCCGACGTCCTCACCGACGCGCAGACACGCGGCGAGGCCGTGTTCCGCAAGGCCGCGTGTGACACCTGCCACGGAGGGGCGCACTTCACCCTCAACACGCAGGCCGACGTGGGCACCTTCGTCACCTCGGGGCTGCTCCAGGATGACCCGGTGGTGCGCAAGCAGGGGCTCAACACGCCGTCGCTGTTGGGGCTGGCCCGCACCGCGCCGTACCTGCATGACGGCAGCGCCGTGTCGCTGAAGGACCGGCTGATGCAGGGCCGCGAGTCGAACCGGCACGGCATGACGGCGCAGCTCACCGACACCGAGGTCGACGACCTGGTGGAGTACCTGCTCACGCTGTAGGGGACGGAATCTGTCCGGGGGGCCTCAGGGCTCGCCGGAGTCTCCCGCGTCCTCTTTTGGGGCACCGGGAGTCCCCGCGTCGAGCACGGCGGGCTTGGTGGCGATGAGCGCCGAGCGCGCCACCTCCACGGCCCGCTCCGTCTCACCGCCCAGCCAGGTGACGACGACCGCGCAGTCCGTGTCGTCATCCCAGGCCAGCACCTGGGACATGCCCTGGGCGGGCGCGCGCCGCACCGCGGCACGGCCCAGCGCGGGCACCTCCACGCCGCCGGCCTGGAGGGTGGGGGCCATCAACTCGTGGATGTCCGACTGGGCGTAGCGGGCGTTGCAGTCCCAGGTGATGGAGACGGCGAGGCCGGGCTCCGCGTCCGAGCGGAAGCTGCACAGCGGGCCACACGTCGGGCAGGCGCGCTCCTGCTTCATGGTGAAGCCGGGGAGCATCAGCTCGCGGTCGTCCGCGGGCAGCAGCACCTCGCAGTCGGGAAGCGCCGCGCGCTCGGCGGGGGGCGCTGGGGTGCCCGCGTCCACCGCGGGTGTGTCGGAAGGTCGGCTCCGGCATGCCGCCAGTGCCAGTGCCATGAACAATGCCGCGCGCCCTCCAGCCCTCATCCCGTGTGACTCCCGTGTGCGCCTGCCGAAGCGGCGCGGATGGTAGACCGGAGGATGCCTCGCGCGGCGACGTTTCCCGCATGTCGCTGCCCGCTTCCGGACGCCGGCCCGGTTTGGCCTCCGAGCGGGCGGGCTTGCCTCGTGCCTTATACGCCCGTCGGACTAAGCTGAGGCTTCCCACCATGCGCTCCGCCCCCTCCTTGCCCTTGCTCGTGTTTGCCCTGGTGGGAGACGTCCAGGCTCGTCCGGCGGAGGGCGCTCCCCTGGCTGCCGTGCCGTCGCAGCCAAGGGCGTCGGGCGCCGAGGCTTCGAAGGCGCGTGTCCCATCGGCGGGCTCGTCGAAAGCATCCGCGCCGTCCCAGCCAGGAGCGCCTGCGTCTGGAGGCGGGGCTCCGGCACGTGTGCCCTCGGGAACCGCGCCCGCGACGGCTTCTGCGCCAGCGGAGCCTCCTGGGGCGCCTCCGCGCAACCCGGCGCCGGACACCTCCTGGGCGCAGCCCGGCCAGGTCCCCGCGCCCGCTCGCAACGAAGCTCCGGACGACGCGGCCTGGGAGTCCTTCCCGGGCGCCACCGCTGTCCCCGAGGAGGAGGACGCGGCCACGCTGCCCCAGTTGCCCGAAGTTCCGCCGCTGGTGCCTGTCGACGAGGCCGCCATCCCCGCGCCCCGGCCGCCGCCGGCCCCCGTCAGGCCGCCGCCCGTCCCCAACCGCGTGAGCCTGCTCGGCGCCCAGACGGTGGGGGCAGGGGGCATGGCCGTGGGCCTGGCCCTGGGCTTTCCCATCGTGTCCGCGCGAGTCGCGGTGGGCGTCCATCGCCGCGTGGACGTGCTGGCCGGCGTGGACAGCGCCTACGGGTTGATGAGCGAGCTGCGCGTGGGCGCGCGGTGGATGGTGCTCGACGGCGGGCCCCGGTGGAGCGTGGGCGTGGCGGTGGAGGGCAGCCACGCCTTCTTCCTGCGGCCCGCGAGCGTGGAGGACCGGGGCGCGCGCTACTACAGCGGACGTCGCAACTGGAACGTGCTGCCCGGCATCGTCGGCAATCTCCAACTCCCGGGCGCCCGCTCGCCGCGACTGTTCCTGGACGTCCGCTACCTGATGGCGCTGGACACCGAGCCCATTCAAGGGGTGCCGCTGGGCGGCCTGCCCCCTGACGTAGAGCTGTCCGGCGCCTTTCCGGTGCGGCTGGGCGCGGAAATCCCCGTGAGTGAGAAAACGTCCTACGCTCTGACGATTGGCGGGGACATCCGGACCCGGCCTGACGAGACGGATTTCATGCCCGTCATCACCTTTGGCGTCGTGACTGGTTTCTAGCGAGGTCTTCCATGCGTGGCAGTGTCATCGGCTCCGGCTCCTTCGGTACCGCCCTGGCGAACGTGCTCGCGGTCAATTGCGAGGAGGTTCGTCTGTGGGGTCGTGAGTCCTCCGTGGTGGAGGCCATCAACACCCAGCACGAAAACCCCACCTACCTGAAGGGCATCCCCATCTCGGAGCGCGTGCGCGCCACGAATGACCTCCAGGAGGCGCTCGTGGGCTCGGAGTTGGTGGTGCTGGCCACGCCCAGCCACGCCACGCGCGAGGTGGTGGCGAAGGCCCAGGCGTACCTGCCGCGCCATGTCCCCATCGTTACGGTGTCGAAGGGCATCGAGAACGGGACGCTGCTGACGATGACGGAGCTCCTGGAGGACTGCCTGCCGGAGGAGTTCCACCCGTACCTCGCGGTGCTGTCCGGCCCCAGCTTCGCCAAGGAGCTGGCGCGGCGCATGCCCACGGTGGTGACCATCGCCTCCCACTGGGACAAGGTGGCGCTGCGCTGCCAGAAGGCGCTGCAGACGGAGACGTTCCGCAGCTACACCTCCACGGACGTGGTGGGCGTGCAGTACGGCGGCGCGCTGAAGAACGTCATCGCGATTGCCGCTGGCATGGCGGACGGCCTAGGCATGGGCCACAACGCGCGCGCGGCCATCATCACCCGCGGCCTGGCGGAGATTACGCGCCTGGCGGTGCGCAAGGGCGCCAACCCGCTGACGCTCTCCGGTCTGTCCGGCATGGGCGACCTGGTGCTGACGTGCACCGGCGAGCTGAGCCGCAACCGGCACGTGGGGATGGAGCTGGGCAAGGGCCGCAAGCTGCCGGACATCCTCGCGGACATGAAGGAAGTGGCCGAAGGTGTGAAGACGGCCCGCAGTGCGCACGAACTGGAGCTCAAGACGGGCGTGGAGCTGCCCATCTGCCACCAGGTGTACCTGATTGCCCACGAGGGCAAGAGCGCGCGCACGGCGGTGGTGGACCTGATGACGCGCCAGCCGAAGTCGGAGCTGGCGGGCGTCTGAGCGGCCTTCAGTAGCGGCGCGGCGCGGCGTCCGGCGTGGCGCCGCGGACGCGCCACACGGTGAGCCGCTGGGAGTTGGTGTGGCTCACCACCAGGCCCTCCTGCTGCATCTGCTCCAGCAGGCGGTTCGTCTTGAGCCGGTCCAGCCCCACGGACTTCGCCAGCAAGTCACCGGGCATGCCGCTGATGTTGCGGCGCAGCTCGTTGACGATGGCGCGCTTGAACTCGTTCTTCTGGAGGCCGTCCAGGTCCTGCGTGCGCCACGCCTGGAGGACGCCCGCGGCGATGATGACCAGCGTCAGAATCGCCAGGACGGGGTAGATGATGTGGCTGTTCTGCTCCAGCAGCTCGAAGTACTTCGGAGACAGAGAGGACACAGGCTTCGCGTAGTCAGCCTGGGCCAGCAGCAGGGGTGTGAGCGATGGAGTCGACACGGCCCCCCGACTCTACGGGGAGCCGTGCCTGCGCGGCAACCGCGGGCTCAGATGGCGCCGATGGCCTCGGTGGCGCCTTCGGCGAACAGCGTGGTGTCCGCCTTGGCCAGCAGCGTCGCCAGGCCCTCGCGGGTCGCGGCGCTGATGGCCACGCCGCCCCGCGTGCGCAGCAGCGCCGCCACTTCGTCCGGCGGAAGCAGGTCCGCCTTGTTCCACACCATGAGGCGCGGCTTCTCCATCAAGTCGAGCGACTCGAGGATGTTCTCCACCGCCTCCACCTGCTCGTCGCGGGCGGGGTCCGCCGCGTCCACGACGTGGAGCAGCAGGCTGGCGTCGTACAGCTCCTCCAGCGTGGCGCGGAAGGCGGCGACCAGGTCCTTGGGCAGGTCCCGGATGAAGCCCACCGTGTCGGTGATGATGACCTCCCGCTCCTGCGGGAAGCGCAGCCGCCGGCTGGTGGGGTCCAGCGTGGCGAACAGCTTGTTCTCCGCCAGCACCTCTGCGTTCGTAATCGCGTTGAGGAGCGTGGACTTGCCGGCGTTGGTGTAGCCGACAATGGAGATGACGGGCAGTTCGCGCCGGTTGCGCTGGGCCCGGCGCACGCTGCGCTCCCGGCCAATCGCGTCGATGCGCTTCTCCAGGTGGGTGATTCGCTCGCGCACGCGGCGGCGGTCGATCTCCAGCTTCGTCTCGCCTGGGCCTCGTCCGCCAATGCCGCCCATGAGCCGGCTGAGCGAATCGTCGCTCTGCACCAGCCGTGGCAGCCGGTACTTCAGTTGTGCCAGCTCCACCTGGAGCTTGCCCTCGGCGCTCTGCGCGCGCTGCGCGAAGATGTCGAGGATGAGCTGTGAGCGGTCCAGGATCTTGAGGCTGGTGGCCTCGCCGATGTGGCGGCCCTGGGACGGGGTGAGGTCCTTGTCGAAGATGAGCAGGTCCACCATGGTCTGCATGGAGCGCAGGTTGAGCTCCTCCAGCTTGCCGCGGCCGATGAGGTAGCGCGGGTCCGCCTCGCGCTTCACCTGGAGCACGGAGTCGATGACCTCCACGCCCGCGGTGCGCGCCAGCTCCTTCAGCTCCGCCAGGCTGGACTCGGCCAGGGCGCGGTTGCCGTCCAGGCACACCGCCACGAGGATGGCCTTCTCACGGCCGCCCACCTTGCGCGACGCCGCCTTGCGGTTGAACTCCTCCTCCAGCGCGCCCAGCGTGTCCATGAGGTCCGGCTGCGCCACGTGGACGGAGGGCAGCGTCTCGACGTGCCAGAAGTCGCCGGAGCCGTTCTCCGGGATGAGGTAGGCGTAGTGCAGGACGCCGGGCAGGCCTTCGTGGCCCACGCCAACGGCCGCCACGCAGTCCAGGCGCAGCAGCGCGAGGTCCGTGAGGTCGTCCTTGGTGAGCGGCTCGCCCTTCAAGTGGGTGTGGACCAGGCGGAGGCCACGCAGACGCACCTGGCCCGCGCGGGCGCGGCCGATGTCCGGGAGCTCGAGCTTGTGAGCGTTGCCCACGATGACGTGCTCGATTTCTCCCTTCCGGTTGACGAGCACACCCACCTGCCGGTTCAGCTCACGCGACAGCTCGGTGAGATGCCGGGCAAGCTCGGGCGACACGATTTCGTGCGGTGGGACGCGCCGGCGGAAGGTGTTGCGCAACCGGTGCTGTTCGCTCGACTTGAGGCCCAGGGTGTTGCCGTAGATTTCCTTCAAACCGTGCTCTCCTGGCGGAGGCATTGGGGCCCCCACCTTTTTCGTACGACTTTATGACTGCCGCTGTGGGGAAAACACGCCGGACGCGCGCGTCTTCCATTTCTGACCTACGCTGACGCCCTGTGAGTTCGATTTCCACGGGACGCACCGCCCTACGCTCCGCCCGGCGGGTGGTGGTGAAAATCGGCACCAACGCGCTGACGAACGCCACCGGACGTTTCAACCGTCAGCACTTCGATGCGCTGGGCCAGGATTTGTTGTGGGCCGCGCAGGGCCGCGAGCTGGTGGTGGTGTCCAGCGGGGCCATTGCCCTGGGGGTCGAGCGGCTGGGCCTGCCCTCGCGCCCTCGCGACATCCCGGGCAAGCAGGCGTGCGCGGCGGTGGGGCAGAGCCGGCTGGTGCAGGCCTACGAAGAGGCCTTCGCCGCGCATGGGAAGGCGGTGGCCCAGGTGCTGCTCACCCACGAGGACGTGCAGGAGCGCCGCCGCTACCTCAACGTGAAGCACACCCTGGAGCGGTTGCTGACGGCGGGCGTCGTCCCCGTCATCAACGAGAACGACACCGTCTCCGTGGACGAGCTGAAGTTCGGTGACAACGACACGCTGGCGGGGCTGGTGGCCGGCGTGGTGGATGCCGACGCGCTCGTCCTGCTGTCGGATGTGGAGGGCCTCTACACCGGAGACCCCCGGCGCGACGCAGGCGCGGAGCTGCTGGCCACGGTGATGCAGGTGACGCCCGAGGTCCTGGCGCTCGCCACCGGTACGAGCAGCGGGGTGGGGACGGGCGGGATGAGCACCAAGGTGCGGGCGGCCGCGCGCGCGTCCGATTCCGGCATTCACTGCGTGATTACGTCCGGCGCCGTGCCCGGCCGCCTGCGCGCCGTCCTGGAAGGCGCGGACGTGGGGACCCACTTCGAACCCACCGGCAGCCGCCGCAGTGCCCGCGCCGCGTGGATTGCCCATGCCCTGCGCGCACGCGGGACGCTCACGGTGGATGCCGGCGCGCGCGAGGCCATTGTCACCGGCAAGCGCAGCCTGCTGCCCAGCGGCGTTCGCGGCGTGGAGGGGGACTTCGGGCGCGGAGACCCGGTGGACCTGGTGGACGCGGAGGGGGCCGTGTTCGCGCGGGGGCTGGCGGCCTACGACGCCAACGAGCTGCGACGCATCGCCGGACATCGCACGGCGGACATCGAAGCGGTGCTGGGCTACCGCTACCTCGACGAGGCCGTGCACCGCGACGACCTGGCCGTGCTGTAGCCGGGCAGGGCGTTGCTCAGATGGACGAGGTGGACAGCGACTTGCCGCCGCTTTCGCCCAACTGCATGAGCGCGCGGAACTCCGGCGAGTCCACCTTCATCAGCAGCAGGGAGACCTCGAGCTCTCCGGGGACGCGGCCAAGCTGGAGCTTGCGCTCCTGGCCGTGGAGCAGCGCCAGCTCGGAGTGGCCCTTCGCCTCGGGCAGGAGCAGGTCGAGCTGGAGGAGGAAGGACTGGCCTTCGGCCTTGGGCGTGAGGACCAGCCGGTAGTCGGGAAGGGGCGCTCCCGGACGGCGGCGCTCGGCGCGAAGGGTGCGGCCCGTCTCGCCCAGCAGCTTGGGCTGGGCCACCAGCCGCCCGTCACGGCGGACCTCGACGGCGAAGTAGAGGGGCTCCGCGCGCACGGGCGCAGGCGCGGCCATGCTCGTGAAGCCCACGAACATCGCCAACCCGGCCACCACATTACGGACGAGGGTGATGCCGCTCATCGTGAGTCCCTTCGGAGGCTCCGCTCGCCGCTTCGGCCGTGCGGCATCCGGACAGGCAGGCCTGTCCACGTCGCTTCCACTTCCACGGAATGGAGCAGCAATAACCCAGATCATGCCCGCAGTGCGAGCCCCCCGCCCAAGTCGTTGCCAGCCGCAATGAGTACAGCCGTGCGTACAGGTGATTACCTGCTTGTTTGTTCAGGCGCGTCCGGCTATCTCGCCGGACGCGAGCGGCCCTCTCACCTGTTTCCCACCCACACGTCCACTTCTTGACCCTCTCGGGTCCGCCCGGCATCGTCGCCGACCTTTCCAATGGACCGCACTGAACGCATCCTCGACCTCGTGGCCCTTCTGCTCGACGCACGCGAGCCCATCTCCTGGGCCGAGCTGCGCGAGCACTTCCCTGGTGACTACGGCGGCTCCGATGATGCCGCCGAGCGCAAGTTCGAGCGCGACAAGGCGGAGCTGGTGGAGCTGGGCTTTCCGCTGACGTACGTGCAAGGAGATGACGAGCGCCGGGACGGCTACATCGTCGACCGGGACGCCTACTACCTCCCGGAGGCGGACCTCTCCAAGGAGGAGCTGGCCGTGCTCTACGCCGCCGGCTCCGCGGCGCTGGCGTCGGGGGCCTTCCCGGGCCGGGATGACCTGGCGCACGCGCTGCGGAAGATCGGCTTCTTCGCCGGTCAATCCCTGCCTACACCCCGGGTGCGCATGGAGCTGGGCTCCGTGCATGAGGGCCAGGAGAAGGAGATCTCCGCGCGCCTGGAGCAGCTCTGGGATGCGTGCGCGGCCCGCAAGTGGGTGGACCTGACGTATGCCAGCCCCAAGCAGGCGGGCACCACGCAGCGGCGGGTGGACCCGTATGGCCTGGCGCTGCGCCGCGGCGCCTGGACGCTGGTGGGGTACTGCCACCTGCGCAAGGAATTGCGGACCTTCCACGTCCACCGGATTCGCGAACTCAAGGTGAACACGGCGCGCCCGCGCACACCGGACTTCCAGGTGCCGGCGGACTTCTCGCTGGAGGCCCACGTGGCGTACTTCCCGTGGCAGCACCGCTTCCATGAGCAGGAGGAGGTGGTGCTCCACCTGTCGGGCACGCTCGCCTCGCGGGCCGCGAGCCTGTTGCCCGGCGCCACGCTGGAGCCGGCGGAGGAGGGGGCGGTGCGGGCGCGGCTGCCGGTCACGTTCGTGGACGGCCTGATGCGCTTCTGCCTGGCGCTGGGGCCGGACTGCCGCGTGGAGGGCCCGGAGCGGGCGCAGGCGCGTCTGCGGGAGATGGCCTCGCGCATCGTGTCGTGCCACGACGATTCGCTGGACAAGGTGAGCACATGAGCAACGTCCACGAGCGGCTCCGCCGCCTGCTGTTCCTGGTTCCCTACGTCTCCAAGCACCCCGGCGTCACGGTGGACGCGCTCGCGCGCGCCCTCAACATCAGCCGCGAGGACCTGCTGGAGGAGCTGGACCTGCTCACCTGCGTGGGCCGGCCGCCCTTCAACCCGGACGACTACATCGACATCTACGTGGACAACGACCGCGTCTACGTGGACCTGGACCAGCGCCTCTTCGCGCCGCCCCGGTTGACGCCGGGCGAGGCCGCGGCGCTGGCCGCGTCGGCGGAGCTGCTGCGGCCGGCCACGGGGGACGCATTGCAGAGCGCCCTCCAGAAGCTGGAGCGCGTGCTGCCGCCCGCCACCCGCGAGCGTTACCGGGAGATGTACCGGAAGATTGATGCGTCCACGGAGGCGCCCCAGGCCCTGGGGCCGCTCACCCGGGCCATCATCGAGCGCCTGGAGGTGACGTTCGGCTATGCCAGCCCCGGCCGGTCGCCGGAGCCGCGCACCGTGCGCCCCTACGAGCTGCTCAGCCACCGGGGGCAGTGGTATCTGCAGGGCTACTGCCACACCCGGCAGGACGCGCGCCTGTTCCGCCTGGACCGGATGGAGGACATCCTCGTCACGGACGTGTCCTTCCAGCCGCCCGCGGACGCCCGGGCGGACGTGCCCAACCCGGCGCGGGGCCTGACGGACTCCTCGGTGCGCGTGCGCTTCTCCCCCGTGGCCGCACCCTATGTGAAGGAGCGCTTCGGCCAGGACGCCCGCCCGCTTGCCGACGGGGGCGTGGAGGTGCTGGTGGCGGGGGACAGCGAACGCTGGCTCACCCAGTGGGTCCTGTCTTTCGGTGGCGAGGCGCAGGTCATGGAACCGGCCTCCGCGCGCGCGGCCGTTGCCCGAGCGGCGCGGGCCTCTGTAGGATTGTAACCCCCCATGCCTTTCCAGCTGACGATCTCCGAGGGTAGAGAAGCCGGTAAGGAGTTCGTCTTCGACCAGGACTCCGTTCTCATCGGCCGTTCGACGGATTGCGACGTCGCGCTGTTCGACCCGGGTGTGTCCCGGCGCCACTGCCGCATCTTCCTCGACGGTGATGCCTACGCCGTCGAGGACCAGGGCAGCGCCAACGGGTCGCTCATCAACGGCAGTCCGGTGAAGACGCAGGTGCTTGAGGACGGCGACAAGCTGACCCTGGGGCCGGTGACATTCATCTTCGCCATGCTGACGGACGAGCCGGCCACGGGCGAAGAAGAGCTCCCCGCCGGCGCCCAGGAAGGCGATGGCAGCACGCGCATCGTCTCCCTGGATTCCCTGAAGCGGCAGCGCAACAAGGGCGTCGCGCTGGCCCCGGAAGGTGCCGACCAGGAGGAGCTGAACGAAATCCGCGAGGGTGCCACCCGCTCCAACCTGCAGGCCCTGCGCCCCGTGTCCCAGGGGCAGAGCGGCTCACGGCCGGCGGCCATCGAGCGCTCGGCGCCAGCGGCACCGCCCGCGAAGCGGCCGTCCAGTTCGCCCCCGCCGGCCCGGGCCCGTCCGGCGCCGTCCGCTTCGGGCGGTGGTGGCCTGTCCGCGGCGGAGCGCGCGCGCATCCGGCGTGAGTCCCCCGGCGTGGTGTCCAGCGCGAAGCTCTTCTGGGCGGACGCCAGCCAGGGCGTGCGCACCGGCATCATCGGTGGCGGCGTGGCCATGGTGCTCGCGCTGTTCGGCGTCCTCTACTGGCTGGTGCTGAGCGGCGAGGACGGTCAGCCGGTGGGCGAGGAGCCCTCGATGCTGACCGGCCAGCCCATCCGCGACTCGTTCGGCCTGGGGCCGGGCGTGACGTGGGATCGCCCGGACATGAAGGTCTTCGAGTGGGAGTACACCGCCGCCACGCGCGCGGTGGTCATCCTTCACTACCAGGCCCAGAGCATCTCCAAGGACGAGGTCGTGGTGAGCGTCAACGGCGTGGACGTGGGCAAGGTGCCGCCCGACACGCTGGCCAGCCAGGACCGCTCCATCGAACTGATGATTCCGGCGCAGCACCTGAAGAAGGGCGAGCCCAACCGCATCATCTTCGACAACGTGAAGAATCCGCCGGGCGAAGACCCGTGGGTCATCTGGAACATCTGGGTGGAGCGCGCGCTCCTGCCGGACCTGCTGCCCGAGGAACTGGTGCGGGAGGCCACCGAGTACCACAAGCGGGGCTTGAAGCACTTCCAGACGCCGGACATCGGCGCTCGCAACCGCTACGAGGCCTGGAAGTCCTTCCGCGTGTCGTGGCTGATGCTGGAGGCCCACCCGGAGCCGAAGCCCGACCTCTACTACGACGCCCAGGAGCGCATGAAGGCGGCGCAGCAGGAGCTGGACCGCACCTGCTCCAAGCTGCTGCTGGAGGTGGAGGGCTACTACAACCAGGGCAACTACAAGAGCGCCTCCGCCACCCTGGACCACGTGAAGGAGTACTTCCCGGAGTTCGACCAGCCGTGCGCCACCCGCGCGGACGCCAAGCGCGCGGAGTACGGCCTCTAGGCTGCGCCACGGCTTTCCGGTGTCCGTGAAGTCGCGGGATTGTCCCGTTGGCTTCCGGACACCGGCTGGCACTGGAAGACGGGCTGCGATGCGGCTCGGGTTGCCGGGTCGCGCGGGCATCCGCACCGTTGGGAGGCCATGCGTGACCAGGAGGCGTTGACCGAGCAGTCGGGGGAAGTGGACACGGGCGCGCCGCGGCGTGCGCCCACGCCCCCAGCGCCCGTGCCGGAGCATGGGCCGGTGTGGAGCCCCGGCGTCTCCGGGGGGCTCCTGACGCGCTACTACCTGCCGCGCCGCCACGGGGTGGTGCAGGGCAACGCATGCCAGTTGCTGCGCGACGGCGTGGAGGCCTACCCGGCGATGCTGGAGGCCATCCGCGGGGCGCGCCGTTATGTCCGTATGGAGACGTACATGTTCGTCTCCGACGCCGTCGGCGAACTGTTTGGCCAGGCGCTGGCGGAGGCGGCCGAGCGCGGCGTGCACGTGAAGGTGTTGTACGACGCGGTGGGCTCCTGGACGAGCCGCCGGAGCTTCTTCGCAGGGCTGCGCGCGCGGGGCGTGGACATCCGCGCCTTCAAGCCCTTCAGCCTGTCACGCGGGCTGCGGCACCTGCTGCGGAGGGACCACCGCAAAATCCTGGTGGTGGACGGCGAGGTGGCCTTCACCGGTGGGGTGAACATCTCCGCCCACTGGGCGCCCGCGGAGATGGGCGCGGCGTGGCGGGACGATGTGCTGCGCATCGAAGGGCCGGCCGTCCACGAACTGGAGCGGTGTTTCTCCGCCACGTGGCGGATGATGTTCCAGGGCCGCTTCCACCGGCTGACCCGGCGGCTGGAGCGCCTGCGCAACCCTCCGCCTCGGCGCGGCGCGGTGGGGCTGGTGGTGTTGTCCAGTCGGCGAAGCATCCACCGGGCCTACCTGCACGCCATCCGCCGGGCCCGGCGCAGCGTGCTGGTGGCCGCCGCCTATTTCATTCCGGACCGGCGCATGGTGATGGCGCTGCGCGAGGCGGCCCGGCGCGGGGTGGAGGTCCATCTGCTGCTCAACGCTCGCAGCGACCACCCCATCCTGGAGTTCATGGCCCGGGCCTTCTACGAGCGGCTGCTGGGCGCGGGCGTCCGCATCTTCGAGTGGCAGCGCGGCGTGCTGCACGCCAAGACGGCCGTGGTGGACGGGGTGTGGGGCACCATCGGCTCATTCAACCTGGAGCGCCTCAGCCTGGCCTTCAATCACGAGGTGAACGCGGTCTTCGCCGACCCTCGCTTGGGGCAGCAACTGGAGGACTCCTTCCGCGGCGACTGCGGGGACTGCCGCGAGGTGACGCTGGCGGAGTTCCGCCGCCGGCCCCTGTGGCAGAAGCTGCTGGAGCGGGCACTGTCTCTGCTTCGCAAAATCATTTGAGCCACGCCTGTCCGGTCCTCAGCGGGCCGCATGGTTCCGATGAGCGGGGCTGCACACCCGCGGCTCGAAGCGTCCGGCCCTCAATGCGCTCGCAGGAACCCTTTGCAACGCGTCAACGGGGGGCCTAGAAGTTCCCGCATCCCGCGCAAGGAAGGACGGCAACACACATGACCGACAGTTTCGGCACGAAGTCCCAGCTCAAGGTGGGCTCTGCCACCTATGACCTCTTCAGCCTGGGCAAGCTGGCGAAAACCCACCCGGCGGTGAACCGCCTGCCGTTCTCGCTGAAGGTCCTGCTGGAGAACCTGCTGCGCCACGAGGACGGTCGTGTGGTGAAGCGCGAGCACGTGGAGAAGATGCTGGCGTGGGACCCCAAGGCCACGCCGGACGTGGAAATCTCCTTCCACCCCGCCCGCGTGCTGCTCCAGGACTTCACGGGCGTACCCGCGGTGGTGGACCTGGCGGCCATGCGTGAGGCGCTGGCCTCCATGGGCGGCAACCCGGACAGGATCAACCCGCGCAACCCGGCCGACCTGGTCATCGACCACTCGGTGCAGATTGACTCCTTCGCGACGTCCGCCGCGTTCAAGGAGAACGCCGAGCTGGAGTTCGAGCGCAACCGTGAGCGGTACGCGTTCCTCCGCTGGGGCCAGAGCGCGTTCAAGGGCTTTGGCGTGGTTCCGCCGGACATCGGCATCTGCCACCAGGTCAACCTGGAGTTCCTGGCGCACGTGACGTTCCGCCAGGGCAGCACCGTGTACCCGGACACGCTGGTGGGCACCGACAGCCACACCACGATGATCAACGGCCTGGGCGTGGTGGGCTGGGGCGTGGGCGGCATCGAGGCGGAGGCCGCGCTGCTGGGCCAGCCGATTACGATGCTGATTCCGCAGGTGGTGGGCTTCAAGCTCTCCGGCAAGCTGCCCGCGGGCGCCACCGCCACGGACCTGGTGCTCACCGTCACGCAGATGCTTCGCAAGAAGGGCGTGGTGGGCAAGTTCGTGGAGTTCTACGGCAGCGGCCTGAAGAACCTGTCCCTGCCGGACCGCGCCACCATCGCGAACATGGCGCCCGAGTACGGCGCCACCATCGGCTTCTTCCCGGTGGACGAGGAGAGCCTCAACTACCTGCGCTTCACCGGCCGTCCTGACGACCTGGTGGCCCTCACCGAGGCCTACGCCAAGGAGCAGGGCCTGTGGCGGCGTGACGACGCCGAGGACCCCATCTTCAGCGACACGCTGGAGCTGGACCTGTCCACCGTGGTGCCCAGCCTCGCCGGCCCCAAGCGCCCGCAGGACCGCGTGCCCCTCAAGGACATGAAGTCCGGCTACGAGAAGTCGCTGGTGGAGATGCTGTCGGCCGGCAAGAGCAAGGGCGAGGACGAGGAGGGTGGCAAGGGCAAGGCCGCCGCCGCCGCGGTGCCGCCCGAGCGTCTGGCTCAGACGGTCACGGTGAAGAACGGCCGCCAGAGCTACCAGATGGGCCACGGCGCGGTGGTGATTGCGTCGATTACGTCCTGCACCAACACCTCCAACCCGGCGGTGCTGGTGGGCGCGGGCATCCTGGCCAAGAAGGCCGTGGAGCGCGGCCTCAACCCGAAGCCGTGGGTGAAGACGTCCCTGGCCCCGGGCAGCCGCGTCGTCAGCGAGTACCTGCGCGACGCCGGCCTGCTGCCCTACCTGGAGGCGGTGGGCTTCCACATCGTGGGCTACGGCTGCACGACGTGCATCGGCAACTCCGGTCCGCTGACGGAGCCCGTGGCCAACGCCGTCACCGAGGGGGACCTGGTCGTCGCCGCGGTGCTGTCCGGCAACCGCAACTTCGAAGGCCGCATCAACCCGCACGTGCGCATGAACTACCTGGCCAGCCCGCCGCTGGTGGTGGCCTACGCGCTGGCGGGCGAAGTGGGCATGGACCTGGACAACGAGCCGCTGGGCACCGACCCCAACGGACGTCCCGTGTTCCTCAAGGACATCTGGCCCACCAACGAGGAGATTCAGGAGGTCATCCGCACCTCCGTGAAGCCGGAGCAGTTCCGCAGCCAGTACGCCAACGCCATGGAGGGCGACGCGCTCTGGCAGCAGCTGCCGGTGGGCAAGGGCTCCACGTTCCAGTGGGACGACACGTCCACCTACGTGCGCAAGCCGCCCTTCTTCGACAACCTGCCGAAGGAGCCCAAGGCGACGCAGGACATCCATGGCGCGCACGTGATGGCGCTGCTGGGTGACTCCGTCACCACGGACCACATCTCCCCCGCGGGCAACATCGCCAAGACGAGCCCGGCGGCCAAGTACCTCATGGCCAACGGCGTGGAGCCCAAGGACTTCAACTCCTACGGCGCGCGCCGCGGCAACCACGAGGTGATGGTGCGCGGCACCTTCGCCAACATCCGCCTGAAGAACCTGCTGGTCCCGGGCGTGGAGGGCGGCGTCACCGTCCACATCCCCACGCGCGAGCGGATGAGCATCTACGACGCGTCCATGAAGTACCAGGCGGAGGGCACGCCGCTGGTGGTGCTGGCGGGCGCGGAGTACGGCACCGGCTCCAGCCGTGACTGGGCGGCCAAGGGCACCATGCTGCTGGGCGTGAAGGCCGTCATCGCCAAGAGCTTCGAGCGCATCCACCGCTCCAACCTGGTGGGCATGGGCGTGCTGCCGCTCCAGTTCGAGGCGGGCCAGGACGCGCAGTCGCTGGGCCTCACCGGCCACGAGAAGTTCGACATCACCGGCGTGGCGCAGGACCTGGCGCCGCAGAAGAAGCTCACCGTGAAGGCCACGGGCGAGAGCGGCACCAAGGAGTTCACGGTGGTGTGCCGCATCGACACGCCGAACGAGCTCGACTACTACCGCCACGGCGGCATCTTGCAGTACGTGCTCCGCCAACTGGCCAAGGGCTAGCGCGGAGAGGAAGGAACCGGCACCCTGCTTTCCTCGGCGGGCGCTGGTAGCACTACGGCCCGGAGTCGCCCCCGTGGCGCTCCGGGCCGTCGTGTCTTCTAGGGCTCGCGCAGGCGGGCCCAGGCGGCGCGGTAGCGGGCCAGGCGCTCGGCGTCCTTGGGCGTCACCGCTGCCAGCCGCCGCACGTCCATGTTGTCCTCAAGGTCCGCCAGCTTCACGCGGCGGGCGAGCGCCAGCGGGCGCAGCCGTTCGATGAAGGCCTCGTACGTCTCGTCCTGGCGGCGGGTGAGCGCGTCCAGCGCGCCCAGGACGTTTTCCGCGTAGCCCAGCTCGCGCAGGCGCTCGAGCGTGTAGGGCGTGTCCTCCACCACGTCGTGGAGGATGGCCACGGTGCGCTCTTCGTCCGTGTCCAGCCGCATCATCACCCGCAGCGGGTGGAGGATGTACGTCTGGCCGGCCTTGTCTCGCTGGCCCTGATGCGCGGCCACCGCGAGCGCGATGGCGTCTTCGAGTGCGGGCATGCCCGTCTTCTAACGCCAGACGCCCTCCCCAGGCGAGCGGGGAGGGCGGCCTTCACGTCATCACGGCAGGCAACTGGCCGCGTTCTCGTGGCGGCAGGCGTGCTGCTCCTGGGTGAGGGGTAGCTCGTACACGTTCTGGAGCACCTCGCTGTTCTCCGACACGTCCACCGAGGTGGCCTGGCGCTGTCCGGGCTCCTGCATGACGGCGCTGTATTTCACGCTGCCCGTGGGCGAAATCATCACCGCGGTGGCGGGCTCGGGCGGCGGTGACAGCACCGCGCGCTCCTGGTAGCGCGCGTTCTCGAAGGACGCGGCGCAGTTGGGCAGGCCGCTGAGGAAGTCCGCCTGGTAGAAGCGGGCCCGGGCGGCGGTGCTGCTGCACACCTCGCCGTCCTGCGACGGGTAGATGACGTTCCACAGCGTGCAGCTGGCCACCGTGGCCGCGCCGCCCGCCGTCTTGTGGGTGTGGTTGTCCGTGTACTCCAGCATCCATCCCTTGCCATCGGGCAGGGCGCCCGTCGCGGAGCAGGCGCCGGACGCGTCGCAGGTGATGTTTGTCACGTCCACCAGGTCACCGCTGGTGTCGTTGTCGTTGGTGCGGTCGCTCAGGCGTTCCGCGTCGAACTGGCTCGCCGTCATGGGGCCCTCCGCGGAAACAGCGGTGGCATCCTCGGCGAACGTCTGCCCGGCCACACCGTACACGCGCACGCCGTAGAAGCGATTCTTCCCAATGGCGTTGACGGTGCGGGTCAGCTCCAGGTCCGCGAAGTTGGGCGCCACGTTGCTCACGTCGAGGCAGCGGAAGTTGCCCTCGGCGTCCTTGCCACACTCCACACGCGCGGGGCTCATGGAGGTGTAGTCCTGGGGTGCTCCCGGGCAGGAGCGGGCCTCGTGTCGGGTGAACCGGGCCGACACCACCGTCTGGCCCGGGTCGCCACAGGCGGGCTGCGAGGCCGTCCCACGCGTCAGCGTGGACTGTGCCAGTCCCCGCTGCGTCCACTGGTGCCGCGACTGGGTGATGTTCTCGCCGATGCGGTCCACGCGGTAGTCCACCTCCACGTTGCCGCACCCGTAGCGCGCGCAGGCCTGCGGGTTGTCGAAGCGGCAGATGCCGGCCTGGTCATCCAGCAGCGCGTAGCGGTCACCCGTGCCGACGAGCGCGCGCATGGCGCCCGTGCCCGGCTGGATGCCAATGGAGGGCACGTAATAGAAGGGCCACGTGCGCGTGAGGCTGTCGCCCTGGCCGCCCGACGGACCCACGGCGTCCCGGTCCATCTGGAAGGCGCGCGCGGCGCTCCAGTTGCGGATGAGGCCCGTGCTCGGGTCCAGCGCGCCGGGCACGGACATGCGCGCCACCCACAGCTGGCCGCGCATGTCACCGAAGACGGCCGTATCGAAGAAGCCGTCCTGCTGCACGTTGCCCCCCACGCCGTAGTCCACCAGGGCCACCGGCGCCGCCACGCTATGCGTGAGGTGCTGGGCGGGGCCGTGCTGCTCGCCGCTGGCGTTCGGGTCGTATTCGAACTTCCACCACAGGTTGTCGGTGCGGCCATTCACCTCGGGGGACCACGCGTCCACCATGTAGATGCCGCGGCCCTTCTCCTGGCCGGGGGACCAGCCGCCCGACAGGGCCACCATCCACCGCTCCTGGGTCTCCACGTTGTAGCGGGACACGGGACCGGCCGCGGTGCCCGCCTCCACCAGCACGGGGCCAATGGGCGGCGGCTTGGGGCTGAGCGAGAAGAGCGTCTTGCCGAAGAGGGCGGCCTCCGGGGAGTCCGGCTGCGGGTACATCCACTGCATCCGGGGCGCGCCGAAGCGGCCGGTGCCCGAGTCCGCGCGCAGCTCCAGCGCCACGTAGTGCACGCCGCCGCGTCCCTCCGAAATCACCGCCATCGTGTGGTACTCGGTGGACTGCTTGATGCCGTCCGGCTGCGAGCCGTCCGAGCCGTCCGCCCACACGTCGCGCACCATGATGTCGCCGTCCACGTAGTACTGGTGGCCGCCCGCCATCTCGTGCAGGCGCGACAGCAGGTCGGGCGGGATGAAGGCCCACTCCTCCTCGCCGTTGCTGGGCGAGTACTCAATCATGGGCAGGCCGCCCTCGCAGTTGTCGTTGCTCGCGGTGCTGTCGCGGAAGGCGTGCAGCATGCCGTCGTTGGCGCCCACCAGCACCAGCTTGTCGCGGCGGCGGTAGCGGTGCAGGTACGCGTCATACGCGTCCACCTCCACGGTGTTGCCGCAGCGGCTGATGCTCTCCGTGGCGAGCGGCGTGGGCGACACGCCCAGTTGCTGGCTGTAGAGCGTGCGCGTGCACTGGTTGCTCATGCCCAGGTTGCACAGGAACTTGTCCATGGGCGGGTCCACCAGCACCGGCGCGGAGTGGAAGATGTCGCCCAGCACGGAGCGGCGCACCTCGGTGCGGTTGCCGTTGCCGTCCTCGTCCGCCAGGTCCTGGCCGCGCACGTATTGGATGAGCGTGCGCACGCAGATGTCGTTCACCCAGGTCTGCGCCTGCGCCAGGTTGCCGAAGCCGGGCACCGCGACGCTCATGGCCGCGGCGGCCTGCTGGGGCGTCAGCCGGAGGCCCGTCATCAACGTGCCCGGGTCGATGTCCAGGGGGCTGAGCGACTGCACCGTCGGGCAGACGGGGGTGCCGAGGATGCCGAAGTAGCTCTTCAGCACCTCGCGGTTCTCCACGGTGAACTCGATGGGCGTCGCCGCGTTGTCCGCGGCGGTGAGGCGCCCGTCCTGGTTGCTGTCCGTCACCGTGTAGATCTTCCGGCTGGTCAGCGCCCGGGCCATCAGCGCGCGGCGCGCCTCCCAGAACTGGGCGGCCGGGGTGCTGCCTCCGTCCTTGACGAAGTTGCCAGAGGTGTCCTCGACGACGATGTCCCCGTCCCGGTCCACGACGAAGATGTCGTCCATGTCACCGTCGCCGTTCTTGTCGACACCTTCCACGAACTCGTTGAACTGGTTGAAGCGCCACAAGTCGCCGCGCCAGGCGCTGTCACCGGAGGCGGGCGACATGCGCGGCATCAGCGCGCTGAGCGTGGAGCTGCCCGTCTGGAACGAAGAGATGGCCGCGGCGGCGAACGCGATGTTCCGGTTCTGCACGTCGTCGACGATGGCCTGGAGCGCCGTCTTCAGCTGGCTGGAGTTGGTGGCCGCGTAGAATCGCCCGCCGCCCGCGTCCGCGGTGACGCGCAGCAGGTTGATGGCCTGCGTGTTCGTCAGCGCGAAGCCCACGGTGTAGGTGGCCACCGCCTGCGACCCTGACAGCTCCGGCCGCAGGTCGTTCGTCCACATCCACTTGGCGATGCGGTGGATGTGGCTGCTGGAGCCGCCGCTGTTGCTGCCCTGGCTGGCCGCGGCGCAGTTGGAGCAGGGGACGTCCAGGTTGCGCACCTGGGCCGGGACCTGGGCGGAGTCACCGCCGGGCTCGTTGGGCTCCCCGTCCGTGAGCAGAATCATGGCGTTGAAGCCGCAGGTGAAGCAGGTGGCGGCTCGTCCGGGCGCGGCCTCGTCGTTGAAGCCCGAGTCGCGCAGGTAGTCGCTGCCGAACCAGTCGGGGAATGGGTCGCTGCCGGCGGAGCGGAAGTAGGTGCTGGCCCCCCACATGGCCTGTGTCAGGGGCGTGCCCGTGTTGAAGCGCAGCCCGTTCCGCATCTTGCTGAGCAGGTTGTTGCGGTGATCTTCACGCTTCGCGCCGCTGAGCGAGTCGCCGCAGCTGGGGCCAAAGCGCTCGAAGCGCACCACGTCCTGGCCGCTCCACTTCGCCGTGTCGGTGGCTTCGCTGCTCGCGGAGAACGTCACCACACCGAAGCGCGTGCGCTCCGAGTCCTTGAGCACCTGGCTGATGACGTTGACGGCGGAGTGGCCGCGCGGCGAATAGAAGTTGAGGAAGTTACCGGAAGCCACGCGCTTCTCTTGCGTGTATTGGAAGTAGCCCTTCGTCGCGAGGCACTGCGCGCACGCGGCGCGGGCGGCGGCCTGGGTGTTGTTGTTGCCGGAGTCCACCACCTGGGCGCACGCCTCTGCCGCGGTGCCACTGATGACAGTGTTGGGCGGCGGCTCGTTGAATTTCACCGGGTTGCGGGTCATCCCGAAGCTGGACTGCGAGGTGCTGCCGCTGCCATCGAAGCGGTAGTAGCTGGTGGGCACGAACCAGGGCGAGTCCTGGTTGGTCAGCGACAGCCACATCCGCGGGTACGCGACGTTGGCGTCGTAGTTCAGCTCGTCGATGTTGGCCTGACGGCAGCCGGGGAAGGTGCCGGAGCTGTTTTTGGAATAGCTGTGGGAGTCGTTGTTGCTCCAGGCGATGGGCCAGTACGCCATGGAGCCCGACGTATCCAGGATGAGCAGGATGTTGGGCGGGCCGCTGGGGCTGGTGAAGAAGCGCTCGTCGCTGCCGCGCGCGGGGTTGAGCAGCGCGTCCAGGCGGGAGGTGGACTGGAGGCTGCAAGACGCCGGGTCCTGCGCGAGCGCGCCAGGGGCGGCCAGCAGCACGGACAGGGCTGTCAGGGTGGAGAAGAGTGCCTTCATGGGGGGCTCGGGGAAGGGCGGAGTCGGAAGGGGTCAGATGCCGAAGCGGAAGACGAACTCGGTCTCGGCCTGCCGGCCTCCGGGTTCGTCACACATGACGACCACGCGGTAGTAGCTGCCGCCGGCCGTGCCTTCTCGAAGGGTGTTGGCCGCGTCGCTCACCTGGTCCTTGCCGCTGCTGAACGAGGACGAGGCGAGCACCGCGGCCGTGGGCGCCGACGCGGTGTCACCCAGGTGGGCGGTGCGCATGACGCTGCTGTCGGCGACGACCTGGTCGTCTTGCAGCACCTGCTCCAGGCTGATGCTGGTGACGGGCACGGCGCCGGTGCCGAACACCTTCAGCCGCGAAAGCAGGTAGCGCCGCGCCGTCTCCGCGCAGGCCTCCACGCGGTCGCTGCGCGTCTTGGCCACGGCGGCGGACTGGTTGCGGCCGGTGAAGGTGATGGCGCCCACCACGAGCAGCAGCAGCACCGTCAGGGCAATCAGGGTGATGGCCAGGGCGCTGCCCCGGCGTGAGGCGAAGTGGGTCATGATGGCTAGCCTCCCCAGACGTTCTTGATGTCACCGGCGACGCCTTCGGCGCGCAGCTCGGGGATGAAGAAGGCGCGGGACGTCATGTTGGGAATGCGGACGGACGTCTCCACGGTGGTGCGGAAGAACATGTCCTCGGGATTCACGGGGTCCGCGTTGAAGAGCCTGCGGCCCTGGTTCTTCGTGCCTGAGGGCAGCGGGCGCGCCGAGCGCACCGTGAGGCC
The DNA here is from genome assembly GCF_006518205.1 of Myxococcus sp. CA005. Lineage (NCBI taxonomy): Bacteria > Pseudomonadati > Myxococcota > Myxococcia > Myxococcales > Myxococcaceae > Myxococcus > Myxococcus sp. CA005. The sequence goes on from NZ_SRLV01000041.1 coordinate 28,684, forward strand.
CACGCCCACCGAACGGATGTTGGCTGGGTTCATGTTGTAGCGGAGGGGCGCGTCGTACGGCGTGCTGTACGTGGGTGCGGGAACGTGGTCGTCGTACTTGGGCAGCACGACGGCGTCCTCGTCACCCAGCACCCAGGCCATGCCGCTGCCCACGGCGCCGTCGGGCGCGGGCAGGCCGGCGCAGCAGGCGGAATTCGCGGGCGGCCGGTTCATCTGGTAGCTGACCTGGAAGGACTCCACGTCCACGGCGATGGGGTCGAAGTCGGCGTTCTCCGCCCAGCCGTGCTTCACCACCAGGTACGGGCGCCCACCGTACGCCTCCACGCGCAGCCGCTTCTCATGCACCAGCATGACGAAGGGCATGCGGCCGGTGTCCGTCATGCAGGACTTGGGCACATCGCCAGGGAGGCCCGCGGCGAGCGCGGTGTTCAGCGTGGCGCTGGTGCCATCCGCGGCAACGTCCGCCGTCAGCCGCCCGAGGAAGTAGTCCTGACCGCCCGGACAGGCGATGAGCATGGCCTGCCCCTGGCGCAGCGGCTGGCCGAAGGTCGCGGCGGGCTCCAGCTCCAACTGGAAGGGCTCCGCCCCGGTGCCGTCGAGCTGGCCGCGGCGCAGGAACATCGGGTCGCGGTAGCGGAAGGCCAGGTCGTCGGTGACGAAGTTGCCCCAGTCCTCCACTTCCTGCGTGTAGTTGTCCTTGCGGGCCTCCGGCAGGCCCATCGTGCCGAAGTCGAAGGCGATGGCGGGGTCCAGCCCGTAGCCCGCGTAGCGCAGCGTGCGGTTGAGGAAGTCGGAGCCCACGCGGCTGCCTTCGACGGCCGTCTTGGAGACGGTGTTGCTCTGGAAGATGTTGTTGACGGCGATGATGGTCCCCGCCACCGCCAGCAGCACCACCGAGGAGACGGTGATGCCGACCAGCAACTCGATGAGCGTGAAGCCGCGGCGCGCGTGCGTCCTGGGGGCGTTCACAGCTCCACCCCCGCGCCGTTCTCCGCCGGGTTGTAGAGCGCGACGAACTGCTTGACGTAGCGGCGCTGGCCGGCGCTGCGGAAGGACACCACCACCGCGACCGAGTCGATGGCCTGCGCCGGCGTCCAGACGAGGACGCGGCGGTAGTGCTCGCTCTCCTCCGGCGAGTAGCCGGGCACCACGCGGAGCAGCGGGTCTCCGGCCGCGGTCTCGAAGGCGTCCAGGTCCACGACGCAGGCGTCGGGCAGGGTCGCGAGGCCGCCGGCCAGCTCGAGCGTCTCCGCGGCGCCGGCGCAGCGCGCGCTGGACAGCGGCCCGACGTCCGCGAAGAGGCGGGCGCGCCCCTGGAGCTGGATGCCGGAGCGCACCTGCGAGGCGATGGCGCTGGCCTGCGACAGGCGGTTGGCGGCGGCGTTCTGCTGGCTGGCGAAGATGAGCCCGCCGAAGACGCCGCTGATGCCCATGGCGAGGATGGCGGCGGCCGCCATGCCTTCGATGAGCGTGGCGCCGCGCATGTGGGCTCGGCGGGATGCGGGATTCAGGCGCCTCATCGGTTGACCCTCATGTCGACGAAGCCAACGGGCGCGGAGACGGCGAAGAGGTATTCGCGCTGCCCGTCGGTGGAGAGAAGGGCCAGCGACGCGGCCCGATTCACGGCGCCGTTGCCGGCGGGGATGACTGGCTGGCCCGCGCCGTCCACGAAGCGCGCGGAGCCGTCACCGCGGAAGACGATGGCGCCCCGCCGCGGCGCGCCGCTGCAGAAGCTGCAGGCCGTGGGGGCCAGTCCCTCGAAGATGCCGGTCCACGCCAGGTTGCCGCTGGCGCCGAAGCGCACGGTGCGCTGCGAGTAGCGGTCCATGTACATGGCGTCCATCAACCGGCCCTGGTCCGCGGAAGGCTGGATGTCCAGCGGGGGCGAGAAGGTGCCGAAGCTCAGCTGTCCGCCGGCGCCCGCGGCGTCTCCGAAGTTGCGCAGGCGGTCCTCCAGCAGGAACCAGGCGCCATGGCCCGCGCCGGCCTGACCCTCCGGATTGATGTCCGGGTAGATGATGAGCCACACGTCGGCCTGACGGTCCACGGCGCGGGCCCGGGCCTCGGCGAGCGCGCCGGACAGGTCGGCGGCCGCGTTCTGCGGACCCGCCCGCGCGCTGAGCTGCGCGTAGCCCGCGTAGGCCAGCGCGGCCAGCACCGCGATGATGGCGAGGACGATGCTGACCTCCAGCAGCGTCATTCCGCGTGCGTCGCGCCGGCTCACTTGGCGACCTCCACGCGCACGCTCAGGGGCTGCCTGCTGCCCTGGCGCCACACGAGCACCTCGGACACGCCCAGGCTCAGCCCCTGGACCATGATTTGATTCGGCTCACCGAGCGACGCCTCGACCACCGCGGAGGACTGGACCCTCACGCGCTCGGCGTTCTCCACGATGAACTGCGTCTGATGAAGGGGCTCCACCTGCACCACCAGGCCGGACGGCTGCGCGTTCTTCGCCTCGACGGCGTAGTCCGGCTCAGGCGCGGCGGCGGTGGCGGCGTCCTGGGCCCACGCGGCGGAGGCGGCCAGCGTCAGTGCCAGGGGCGCCCACAGCTTCCAGCGGGGCGCGCGGGAACGGTACTTCTGGGAAGGCGTCGGAAAAACTGTGAGCAAGGGCATGGGGGAATGTCCTGCGGGCACAATGACCCCTGGGGGCTGGGGCAATGGAGACACGCGGGTGTCTTTGCACACCTCGTGCCTCCCTGCCTGGCGGGCCAAGTCCCCGACACTCCATGGCAAATTCCCAGGAGGAGGTCCCTGCGAGCAGCAGATGACCTCGCAACGTCTGCGAGCTCGCAAACTTTAGGCGCACCCTGACTGTCCGGCGACAGGGTGACTGGAGTCCTGATGGACCCTGGGTCACCAGCCGGATTTGCTGTTTCTCAGGGCCTTTTTTTCGGAGGTGCGCTTCTTGCCTTCCAGGCGCCGCCGCTTGGAGCCGGCGGTGGGCTTGGTGGCCCGCCGCACCTTGGGCACGAAGGTGAGGACCTTGAGTCCCTCGCGCAGACGCTCCAGCGCCACGCCCTTGTTCTGCACCTGGCTGCGGCGCTCGGTGGCGCTGACGGACAACTCGGTGGGGGCATGCGTGAGGCGCACGCCGCTGGCGGTGGTGTTGCGGTGCTGGCCCCCCGGGCCCGAGGCGATGAAGTAGTCCACCTCACACGCCTTCAGGAGGGACTCGTCGTCCAGCTTGAGGGCGTCCAGCGCGGCCTGCCGGCGGGTGGGTGAAATGCTCATGGCTGTCTTCAAGGTATCCCTCCCAGGCCCCTTCGCGCACTGCTGCCGTGCGTGCAGGCCCCGGCGCTGGACGGGGCCCCGTCGTCAGTCTGACGGGGGATTTCAAGTTGACCGGGGTGGGCCCTCGAATGGATTCGGGCATGAGGCGGCTCCGGGACGAAGCCCCCTGAGGCCAGTGGGTTGGCCCCTCGTCCGTGGGCCGCTCGGAGGGCCGGCGGCGTGCGCCTCGCGTGGCGGTGCTAGCGCACGTTGATGGTGGTGCCCGTGCTGGCCTGCCGTCCGTCCTCGCTGGTGGCGGTGATGGAGGCGGCGACGGGCACGCGGGTCATGCCGCGGTCGGTGTCGATGTAGGGCTCCACGAACGTCTGGTCCGCGGGGATGGTGACCGTGGGCATGCTGATGCGGCGGGTGGGCGATTCCAGGGCGACGGTGACGGGGCCGGTGAAGCCCTCCGCCCGCGTCACGGTGATGCGCACCTTCTCGTTCTGACCGGCGAACAGGTCCAACTGGCGCGGCTCGATGGTGACGGAGAAGTCCGGCTGGGCCACGGGCGGCGGAAGGATGACGAGGAAGATGTTGGCGCTGGCCGCGAACGTCTCCGTGGCGTTGGTGGCCATCAGCTGGGCGCGCATCATGCCCCGGGCCTGCGTGTCCTGCGCCACCGAGTAGGTGGCGGTCGCGGTGACGCTGGGCTCGCCTTCGGGCAGGACGATTTCCGGCGTGAGCGTCACGCCCTCGGGCGCATTCTGGAGGTTGATGCGGAACGCGCTCTGGTCGTCGCCCTCGCGCCGCACGGTGATGTCCACCGGAAGGCTCTCGCCCGGAATGGCGGTGAGGGTGTCGGGGAGGTCAAAGGCGATGCGGAAGAAGGGCCCGTCGCTGCCGCAGGACAAAGCGAGCGCGCTGCCGACGAGGAACAGGCCCCGGAAAAGGGACCGGCGGAGGGATGGGGTCATGTTCTTGAATCTCCTGGTGCGTGCCAGCATCCGTCCACCGTGGCACCCGGGCAAGCCGCTCCAGAGCAGGCGGGCTCAGCGGAACAGCGCACGGGCCACTTCATAGGTGCCCACGTGCGCATCAATCGTGGCGGACAGGGGTTTCGCGTAGCCGCCGCCCAGGGTGAGCACCGCGGGGATGCCCCGTTGGCGTGCGGCCTCGAGCACCAGCCTGTCGCGCGCTCTCAGTCCGGCGTGAGTGAGGGACAGCCGTCCCAGCGCGTCTTCCGTGAGCGGGTCCACGCCCGCCTGGAAGAAGAGGATGCAGGCGCCCGCGCTGTCGAGCACCTCGGGCAGGTGCAGGGCGAGCGCGTCCAGGTATGCCGCGTCTCCCGTGCCGTCTGGCAGGCCCACGTCGAGGTGGGAGGGCTGCTTGCGGAAGGGGAAGTTGTTTTCTCCGTGCATGGAGAAGGTGAAGACGGAGTCGTCGCCGGTGAAGACGGCGGCGGTGCCGTTGCCCTGGTGGACGTCCAGGTCCACCACCACGGCCCGGCGGATGTCACGCGAGGCCTGGAGCACGCGGATGGCCACCGCGATGTCATTGAAGACGCAGAAGCCCTCGCCGTGGTCCGGAAAGCCGTGGTGCGTGCCGCCGGAGAGGTTGCCGCCGATGCCGTCCTGGAGCGCCGCGCGGGCGGCGTCGAGGGTGCCCGCCACCGCGGCGGAGAAGCGCCGCATCAGCTCGGGGGACCAGGGGAAGCCGAGGCGCCGTTGCTCGGCGTCGGTGAGGGTGCCCTGGGACAGCGCGTCGAGGTAGCGGGGCGTGTGGACGCGCGCGAGGTCCTGGCGTGGGCAGGGCGTGGATTCGGTGAGGGATTCCGGGGTGAGCACGCCCCGCTCCAGGAGCGCCTCGCGCAGCAGCCGGTACTTCTCCATGGGGAAGCGGTGGCCGGGAGGCAACGGGACTTCGTAGCTGTCCGAATGGAAGACGCGCACGCGGAAGGTGCCCTAACTCCAGGGCCGGGCGGGTGCAACCGGCGGCGCGTGTGAGAAATCGACCGGGGGCGTAGACCCAGGGGCGAAGTCATTCGTTTCGAACCTCGCCGTCGTCCTTCCCCTTGGAGAACGCCATGGACCGCAAGTCCCTGTCGCGCGCCGCGCTGTCGGCCGCGCTCGTCACCGCTCTGTCCGCTGCCCTGTCCCTGGCCGAGGAGAGCCCGATTCTCAAGCCCGTGGAGAAGCCCGCGCCCGCCAAGACGGCGACGCCGGCCGCTCAGGCGAAGCCCGCTCCGAACCAGAAGCCCGCGCAGCCGGCGCCGTCCCAGCAGCAGCAGGTCCCCGCCGCCGCCCGGCCGGAGATTGAAGTGGTGTTCGTGCTGGATACGACGGGCTCGATGAGCGGGCTGCTGGAGGGGGCGAAGCGGAAAATCTATTCCATCGCCTCGCGCATCGCGCAGGGCCGTCCGACGCCGCACCTGAAGGTGGGGCTGGTGGCCTACCGCGACGTGGGCGACGACTACGTCACGAAGCGCTTCGACCTGAGCGACGACCTGGACACGGTGTTCGCCAACCTGCGCAAGTTCGAGGCGGGTGGCGGCGGGGATACGCCCGAGCATGTGGGGCGCGGGCTGGGCGAGGCCGTGTCCAAGCTGTCCTGGAGCAAGAACCGCGAGGTGATGAAGGCCATCTTCCTGGTGGGGGACGCGCCCCCGGCGCAGCGCAACGACGACTGGGACTTCAAGCACTGGGCGAAGAAGGCCCGGGAGAAGCACATCGTCGTGAACACCGTGCGGTGCGGCGGGGATGCAGAGACGGAGGCGTCGTGGCGGTTCGTGGCGAAGCTGACGGACGGCACCTTCGACTCCATTGACCAGGGCGGTGGCATGGTCGCCGTCGCCACGCCGTATGACGCGGAGCTGGCGAAGGTGAACGCGGAGCTGGCCACCAAGACGCTCTACACGGGCCGCAGGGAGGTCCAGGCGGAGAACATGGCGCGCGCCGCTTCCATGGGGGCGCTGGCGCCGGAGGCGGCGGCCGAGCGCATCAGCTACATGAAGAAGACGCGCGGCGGTGGGGCCGCGGGAGCCCCCGCGAGCAGCGCGCCCAAGGCGGTGGGCGGCGCGGTGGACCTGGTGGAGGCGCCGTCCGCGCTGGATGGCGTGAAAGCGGACGAGCTCCCCACCGAGCTCAAGGGCATGTCCAAGGAGGCTCAGGTCGCGAAGGTGAGGGCGCTCTCCGAGGAGAAGAAGGCGCTGGAGAAGAAGGCGGAGACGCTGGCCGCGGAGCGCGAGGCGTGGCTGACGAAGAACGCTCCCGAGAAGGAGGACGCCTTCGACGCCAACGTGATGAAGGGCGTGAAGGCGCAGGCCGCCCGCTACAACATCGCCTACTGAGCGTCAGCGAAGCGGGGGACAGGAAGCCGCGGGCGCGCTTGGAGGCGTCCGCGGCTTTCGCGTGTCAGGCGTGGGCGCGCAGGAACTCCAGCAGCGCCGGATTGACGGCTTCCGGGTGCGTCATGTTCGCCGCGTGTGCGGCGCCGGGAACCGGGACGAAGCGCACGCTGCCGGGCAGCGTCTGGTGCAGGTGCTCGCCGTGGACCGGGGGCATGCCGTGGTCCTCCAGCCCGTGGAAGACGATGGCGGGGCAGCGAATCTCCGTCAGCCGTCCGGAGATGTCGTCCCGGTCGATGAGCGAGCGGATGGCGTTGGCGAAGTGTCCGCCGGGGATTTGCCGCCAGCGTGGCAGCCAGGTGTCGAAGTAGCGCGTGTCCCCGATGATGGCCTGTGCCAGCCCCTGCACCAGCGGGTCGATGGGGCCCTGCGTCTCCCAGATGTCGGCGGACTGCTGGTAGGCGGCGCGGGTGGGTGCGTCGTCGTTGGTGCCCCGGGTGCTCAGCAGCACCAGCGCCCGGACGCGCTCGGGGTGCTTCAGCGCCACGCGCAGCGCGCTGTATCCGCCCTGGGACATGCCGCCCACGACGGCTCGCTCGATGCCCAGGTGGTCCAGCAGCGCCACGCAGTCCGCGGCCGAGTCCCACGGCGTGAAGGGCTTGCCGTCCCAGCGTGTCTGCCCGAAGCCGCGGGCATCCCAGCGGATGACGCGGAACTCGGGAGCGAGCGCCGCCACCTGCGCGTCGAACATCCGGTGGTCCATGAGGAAGCCATGGCCCAGGATGATGGGCCGGCCGTTTCCACCGGAGTCCTCGAAGTAGATTCCCTGTCCATTCAGCTCGGCGATGGGCATGGCCCCTCCGTCTATCACCCCCGGGAAGGCCGCGCGCGCTACTCCCGCGTCACCGCCTGGAGCACCACTTCACGCCGCCGCTCCAGCAGCCGCAGCGCCAGGGGAAGCACCCCGCGATACAGCGCCACGTTCAACGCGGCGGCCAGGAGAATCATCGCCGCCGTGTGCCACGTGGGCCCTTCCTTGCCCGCCAGCTTGAGCGCCCAGCCGAAGGGCATGCAGCCCGCGCTGGCCGCGAGGATGCCCAGCATGGAGGCCGTCAGCGGAACCTTGTCCCGCCGCTTGAGGCTCGCGTGGAACTTCACCGGGAAGTACAGCGACAGGAAGTTGCCCGCGGCCAGCAGCATGGGCACCACGGCGCCCACGGCCGCCATGGCGCACAGCATGTCCAGCCCGGTGCCGAAGCCGAAGTACACCCGGTAGAAGAGCGCCACCATTGCCGCCATCCCGAGCGCCGCCGCGCCCTGCACTTGATTCTTCGCGCGCAGCACGTCCGCCAGGTCCAGGGGCGCCGCCAGGAAGGCCGCGAAGCCCTGTCCGTCGTACGCGAAGGTGTTCTGGGAGAACGTGGACGCAATCACCACCGCGCCGTAGATGCACAGGCCCCCCATCAGCCACGCATCCGCCGAGCCGCCCAGGAGGAACACGAACAAGTCCCTTCCGGACAGCAGCTTCAGCAGGATGGCCAGGATGAAGGGCACCGACGCCAGCAGCCGCGCGCGCGGGTTGCGCCACAGGTCCAGGGCCTCGCGCGTCACCAGCGTGGTGTAGCGCGTCCGCGTGGTGGCGAACGGGTTGCTATCCCCCGAGTCCTTGCTCGAGCCCCCCGCGCGGCCCGCCTGCCGGTGAAAGCGCATCAGCAGCGCGTAGGCCACCGCCATGCCCACGCCCGCGAAGAAGAGCAGCGCCGCCGCCTCGAACATGGCCGCCCGGGGCCGGTGCCAGGCGAGCTGCGCCAGCGCGTCTCCGAAGAGCCCCGGGGGCACGCGGCCCAGCGCCACCGCCGCGTTGATGATGAGGGACATGTCCAGCGCGTCCACGCCCGCCTCGCCCACCGCCGTCAGCCACGAGGTGTCGATGGGCGGAATGAACGACGCGCCCAGGAGGAAGAGCGCCAGTCCTCCGCCCATGATTTCCGCGCTGTGCTTCGCCCGCAGCACGTTGATGACGGCGTACAGCGCCACCCGGCTCCAGGCCGCGCACAGGAGCGCGAAGAGGACGTAGAGGACCACCGCCAGCCACGGCATGTACAGCACATAGACGGACGCGAAGCCCAGCGCGGCCCCGGTGAGCGGCGCGTAGAAGACGAGCGCGCGCGGCTCGAAGAGGCTGGCCACCGTCGACGCGATGAGCAGCCGGAAGGGGGAGATGGGGAAGGCGGCGTAGCGGCTCAGCTCGGAGTGGTCATCCACACCCGCGGACAACAGCGGCCACGTCACCCACACCGAGAAGGTGACGAAGCACAGCAGGTTGAGGATGAAGTAGGGCCACACGTCGCTCTCCGCGATGGGCCGCAGCCGCATCAGCGCGAAGAACGTCAGGCCCAGGAAGAGGCCCGGCGCGCTCGACGCGGCGAATGCGGCCACCGCCAGCAGCCGGCTGCGTCCGGGGCCCTGATTCAACCCGATGTCGAAGCGCAGCCCCCACAGCAGCCACAGGTGCCGGAAGAAGCCGGGCACGGCGGGGCGGCTCATGCGGTCTCCTGGCGCAGCGGCGTCACGGACGCGGGCGCCTCACCGTAGAAGGACAGGCGCGCGTTGCGCGAGGCCGGTACGGAGATGAGCTTCTCGAACACCGCCTCCAACGACGGGCACTCGTATCGCGACAGCAGCGAGCCCACCGGCCCCTGGTCCAGCATGCGGCCGCCGCGGATGATGCCCGCGTGCGTGGCCAGCCGCTCGGCGATCTCCAGCACGTGCGTGGTGAGCAGCAGCGTCACCCCTCGGCGACTCAGCTCGCGCAGGAGCTCGCGGATGACGCCGGCGGCCAGCACGTCGATGCCCTCGAAGGGCTCGTCCAGCAGCACCAGCTCCGGCGCGTGGATCAGCGCCGCGGCGATGGCGAGCCTCCGGCGCATGCCCTTGGAGTACTCCGCCACCAGCGCGCCGGCCTTGTAGGTGAGCTCCGTCAGCTCCAGCAGCTCGGTGGCGCGCGCGGCGGCCTCGTCGCCGTCCAGCCCGTACATGCGCGCGCAGAAGGTGAGGTACTGCCGGCCGGTGAGCCGCTCGAAGAGGCTCAGCTCCTCCGGCACCACGCCGACGCGGCGCTTCACTTCCATGGGCCTGGCCACCGCGTCCACCCCGAGCATGCGGATGGAGCCCGCGTCGGGACCGTACACCCCGGTCAGCAAGGCGATGCTGGTGGACTTCCCGGCCCCGTTGGGGCCCAGGTACGCGTAGAAGGCGCCGCGGGGAATCTGCAGGTCCAGGCCGTTGAGCGCGCTGAAGCCGCCAAAGCGCTTCTGCAGTCCGCGGGCGTCGACCGCCAGGTCATCAGTGGGAGAGGGCATCATGGAATGTCCTCCATCTCACCCGAGCCCGGCACCGGGGGACAATCCCCACCCGTCAACAGGGGGATGCCCGCTGGCTCCTACGGTGCCGTCTCAGTGGACGAGCGACATCTCCGGCGGACCGGCAATCTGCTGCACCGTCATCCGCACCTTGTCCAGGTCCACGGGCTTGGAGATGTAGCCCGCGGCGCCCACGAGCTCGGCCTCCCATTCGAAGCCGTAGCCGGAGATGATGATGATGGGCAGACCCCGCGCACGGGGCATCTTCTTGAGTGCGTCGAGCAATCCCCAACCGCTCATGACTGGCATCCGCAAGTCGAGCAGCACGGCGGAGGGCATGTCTCCCTCCAGCAGGTCCAGCGCCTCACGACCGTTGGCCGCTTGAACCGTGGGATAGCCCATTTCCTCGAGTGCATCGCAGATGAGCGTGCGGTGGCTCGCGTCGTCATCGACGACCAGGATGTGGGACATGGCAGGGCCTCGGAAGCTGCGGCTGGGTGTGGCGCCGCGAAATTCTATGGGCAGGATGATGGGAACTCCTCTTCCATTCCGGAAGGGGCCCCGGTGCTTTTCAACAGCGAACGGCCCGTGAGGACGAGGCTTGCATCCGGAGCCGGATGTCCACGGGGCTCACGCTCCGTACAACTGGAGCGCATTCTGCCCCAGGATGCCCGCGAGTACCGCGTCATCCAACTTCATCCCCAGCATCGTCCGCAGCTCACGGTCCCAGGCGTAGGGGATGTTGGGAAAGTCCGTGCCGTAGATGATGCGCTCGGGCCGGACCTCCAGCGCGCGGCGGGGGATGGGGACGGGGAAGTACCCGGCCAGGGCCATGGTGGTGTCCAGCCAGAGGTTGTCGTGCCGCTCGAGCAGCCGCGCGTAGGCGTCGAACTCGTCCGCGCCCAGGTGGGGCACGCACAGCTTCAGCGTGGGATGGTCCTTCAGCACGCGCTCCACCCGCTCCGCGGCGCAGAGCGCGTAGGTGTCGCAATTGTAGTGGGGACTGGAGGGCTCCCGCCCCGCGTGCATGACGAGCGGACGGCCCGCCTTCGCGCACGCGGCATACACCTCGTGAAGGTGCGGCGCGTCAGGTGAGAAGCATTGAACGTGGCAATGAATCTTCACCCCACGCAGGCCCGCGTCGAACGCCTCTTCCAACACGGCCGTGGCATCGGGTTCGCCCGGGAGCACGGTGGCGAGCCCCAGCACACGAGGCTCTTCCCGGGCCACCTCCGCCACGTAGGCGTTGAGCGCGCGGGCCATGCCTGGCCGGTGGGCGTAATGCAGCGCCACCACCCGGTGGACACCTCGCGACAGGAGGAAGGACACGACCTGTCGCGTGTGCAGCTTGTAGCGGATGGGCCAGCCGTACTGGTCGAACCAGCGCCACACCGCGTCGAACACCCGGTCCGGGAAGAGGTGGACGTGCGCGTCCACCACGGGCGGCAGTCCTTCGGGCAGGCGAGGGCCCTCCGTGTCCTGGAGGGCGGGCATGGGCATGCGGATGCCGGCGTCCCGCCACGTGGGCGCGGAGGCCAGGCAGGGGACGGGCACGTCAGCGTCGGAGTCGGTGGCCATGGCGAGCCACCCGTCTACGCCTTCTTGGCGGTGTCGTCCTCGTCGCCGTCGGTCCGTCGCAGGTAGGTGTTGTGCGGATACCCCTGGCGGGACAGCCGCTGCGCCTCGATGGCGTCTGCGACCTTGGCGCAGACCTGGCCCAGCATGCGCAGCGACTCGGCGAGGAGCCGCTCGGCGTGGTCCTGCGCGTCGGCAGCCTGGATGGTGGTGCGCTCTTTGCGGAACAGTCCGGGCAGCTTCATCTCCCCCAAAGCATAGGTGACGCACTGCTCCCGTGCCACCGCCCCGCGAGGCCGGCCTTAACCACGTTGACGGCCCGCTCAATTTACATTTTTGAGCAGTTGCCCTGGCTCCTCGCCTGGATGCCTGCCAGTTGTGCTTGTAACCTCTTGGACTTCCAGGCTTTTGACGAATTTTCAAGTAGGGGGATGACACGGAGTTAATCCGGCCCTACATTCGATTCCGTTGGATTTACGGCAGAGGAGCTGCGCATGGCTTACGACGGCGAGCTGGTGAAGATGGAGAACGGTCGCTGGGCGCGGTTCCAGCGGTGCCAGGTGTACCGCCCGGGCGTCGAGGACGCGGGCGAGACGATGCTGCTGATCGCCGTGGAGCTCGATGAGCGCTATCAGCGCCAGCTCGACGAGGCGGCTGACTCCCTGGCTCAGTACCGCTATCAGGGCGTTCCCGTGCAGGTCCGTTTCGATTCGGGTTCCCAGGGCATCACTCTGCAGCCCGAGCAGACGGTGTCCGCACCCGCGGTGCACTGAGCGCTGACTCCGCGTGAGCGGAGTGTCAACGGGTTGACGGATTCACAACCCAAGGGGCCTCGCGATTCACATCGCGGGGCCCTTGGTTTTTACAGGCCCTGACGAGCAGCGTCAGGCGTCGTCCAGCCAACGGGTATACGCCTCGAAGCCGTAGTCCCTGCCCAGGAATGACCGGACCAGGTCCGCCGCGTCACGGGAGCCGCCCGGCCCCAGCACGGCGTCCCGGTAGCGCTGGGCGGTGGAGGTGTCCATCAGCCCGTGCTCCAGGAACGGTGTGAGCAGGTCCCGGGCGATGACGAGCGACCAGAGGTAGGCGTAGTACGCGGAGGAGTAGTAGCCGTCGAGCTGGACGAAGGAGAGATGGGCGTAGGTGTCGTCCACTGCGGGGAAGGGCATGTAGCGCTCCTGGAGCGCGTTCACCCGCGCGGTGGTGTCCACGCCTGCGGGGTCGCTCGCATGGAGCTGGAGGCTGACGGCCGCGTAGAAGAGCTGTTGGCGAAGCCACAGTCCCTTGCCGAAGGCGTCCGCGCGCCGCATCCGGAGGATGGTCTCCGTGGGCAGCAACTCGCCGGTGACGACGTGCCGGGCGAACGTCTGGAGTGACTCCGGGCGCCAGGCCCACTCCTCCAGCACCTGGGCGGGAGCCTCCACGAAGTCACGCTCCGTGCGCGAGCCGGACAGGCCGGCCCAGCGCGTCCGGCCGCCGAGGACGTGGTGCAGCAGGTGGCCGAACTCGTGGAAGAACGTCTGCACCTGGGAGTGCTGGAGCAGCGCGGGGTGGGCGCCGGGACGCGGGAAGTTGCCTGTCAGCACGCCTTCGGGAAGCGTCCTGCCCGCGCGGCCGGTGGCCAGGTCCCACTGCGCCGGATGGGCGTACTTGTTCGGGCGTGGGTGCATGTCCAGGTAGAAGCGCCCCAGACGCGTGGGTCCCTCGTAGATGTCCCAGGCCTCGATGTCCGGGTGCCACACCGGCGCGTCCGGGACGCGGCGGTAGGTGAGCCCGAAGAGCCGCGAGGTGATGTCCAGCACGCCCTGCTTCACCCGCGTGTATTCGAAGTAGGGCCGCAGGTCGCGCGAGTCGAAGCGGTAACGCTCCGCGCGCACCTGTTCCTTGAGGTACGTCTGCTCCCACGGCTCCACGTGGGACGCGCCGGGCACGTCGCGCCGCTTGCGCTCCAGCAGCGCGGTGTAGTCGTCCTGCACGCGCGTGGTGGTGGCGGTGGCGAGCTGTTCGATGAAGTCCTCGGCCACGTGCTGGTGCCGGACCATCTTGTCCTCGGACGCGTAGGCGGCCCAGCTCGGATAGCCCAGGAGCGTGGCCAGGTCGTGGCGCGTCTGGAGCAGGCGTGACAGCGTCTCCAGGTTGCGGGGATGGCCGCGCTGCTGGCCCGCGCGCCAGAGCGCCTCGCGGGCGCCGTTGTCGCGCGCGTACGTCAGGACGGGCAGGGCGTCGGAGGCGTCGGTGGTGACGCGCACCCGGCCGTCGGGCCCGGGCGGATGGTCCCGGATGTAATCGTCGGGAAGGCCCTCCAGCGCTTCGGGTGTCACGTCCACGTGCCGGACGTCTTCGCGGATGTGCTGGCTGAACGCCTGCCCCAGCCGGGTGAGGGCGTCGTTCAGCTCGCGCAGCCGCGCGCGGGTGGCCTCGTCCCGGTTCACCCCCGCGCGCCGGAAGTTTCGCAGCACCAGGTCCACCCATCGCTGGGTGGCGGTGTCCTGCCCGCTCAGGTCCAGCGCGGCCAGAGCCGCGTAGACGTGGGGGTTGAGCGACACGTCCGTGCGCATGCCATCCGCTGCCTGGGCGCAGCGCGCCGCCGCCGCGCGGAACGCGGCGTCCGGGTGGGTGTTGGCACCGATGCCCGCGCGGCCGTTGGCGTCGTCCAGCAGTGCGATGGCGTCGTCGTAGGCGGTGAGGGCCACCTCCACGTTCCGGGGCTCGGGCAGTGACAGCAGGGCGTTGATGCGCGCCGAGGCCCGTTGCACGTCGCACAGGCAGGTCGCCAGGAACCGCCCGGGTGTGGCGGTCAGTTGGCGTCCTGCGTCAGGCTCCAGGGGGCTCGGCGTGGACGGCACCGGATGTTCGGTGGATGACGCAGGGCGCTGGGCGGATGACGAGCCAGCGCAGCCTGCGAGCGCGAGGCTGACGACGAAGACGACCAAGCGGTGCAAATGCCACTCCCAGCGCGGGTGAGGGGGCAACGTGCGGGGGACCGGCCTATTTCCGCTGCGTGCTCCTGATGGGAATGACGAAGAGCGCGCCGTTTCATCGCAAGATTCCGCCACGGAGGATGGCGGACCCGGGTCAACGGGCGCCGGCCACGGTGGCGGTACGGCGCCGCGCGAGTGTCAGTCGCCCACCTGGAAGAAGCGAGCGGCGTTCTCGTGGGTGACGCGGCGGACGATGCGCGCGGACAGGTTGGCCTTGGTCAGCAGGTTGGCGGCGCGCGCCAGGCCGAGGATGTCCCCGGCGCCGTCGCCCGCGTCGGAGTTGAGCATCAGCCGCTCACTGCCCAACCGCCGCACCAGCACCACCGCGCGCTCGGCCTTGAGCGCCTCGGGGTGCAGCGTCAGCCCGGCCCAGTGGCCCACCTCCAGGATGGTGCGCACCGTCCGGGCGTTGGCGTGGTCCACCAGCGCGCGCGAGGGCAGCAGTCCCGACTGCCGCAGGAGCGTGAGGATGCGCCGCGTGTGGCGCTCCTTGTCCGTGGTGGGGGTGTGCACCACCACGCGCAGCTTGAGGCTGCGGGCCAGCGCGAGCTGCTCCAGGAAGGCTTCTTCTTCCTCCTCGCCGCCCGTGTGCAGGCCCGTCTCGCCCAGGGCCACCACGCGCCCGCCCTGGAAGTAGTCAGGCAGCGCGGACAGCACCTCGCTCAAGCCGCGCCGGGGGATGCAGCGTGGGTGGACGCCCAGGGCCGCGTAGGCGCGGATGCCCAGGCGCTCCAGCCGGGGGAGCTGGCGTTCCACCAGGTCGTCGAAGTGCCGCAGCAGCGCCTTGGACGTGGGCTCCGGGAAGTGGTGCGCCACCACCAGCGCCCGCTCCACGCCGAAGAAGCGCATGGACTCCAAATCCTGGTCGCTCAGGCTCTCCGGGTGGAGGTGGGCGTCGAAGATGGGCGGTGGGGTGGGCACTGCTCAATCCTGTCCCAGGGCGGCGCCCTCGTTGCGCGGGTCACTCGCGGAGAAGCGCAGCCCCGTCTTCGGGTCGCTGTAGACGGCCTCCGCGTCGCCCCACTGCTCCACGCGGCGCACCTTGTGGCCCTTGGCCTCCAGCACGGACAGCGTCGCCGGCTCCAGGCCCCACTTGTCCACCCACAGCTCGTCGGGCAGGTACTGGTGATGCACGCGGCCTTCATTCACCGCTCGCGCCACGTCCATGCCGTGGTCCACCACGTTGCTGATGACCTGGATGACGGTGGTGGGGATGGTGGAGCCGCCAGGGCTGCCCACCGCGAGCATGACGCGCCGGGGGTCTTCCTTGGAGAACACCAGCGTGGGGGCCATGGAGGACAGCGGAACCTTGCCCGGTGCGATGGCGTTGGGCTCGCCCGTCACCAGGCCGTACGCGTTGGGCACGCCCGGCTGCGCGGCGAAGTCATCCATCTCATCGTTGAGCAGCACGCCGGTGCCCTTGGCCACCACGCACGAGCCGAAGCCGTAGTTCACCGTGGTCGTCATCGCCACCGCGTTGCCGTCCTTGTCGATGACGGAGATGTGCGTGGTGTTCTTCTTCTCCGGCTCGGGCGTCAGGGTGGTGGGCTCGTCCGTCAGCGTGGAGCCCCGCACGCCTTCCTTCGGCGCCAGCAGCGACGCGCTGGGCGTGGCCTTCTTCGGGTCGATGGAGCCCGCCAGGTCCGCGACGTGGCCGGGTGACACCAGCCGCGCCAGGGGCACGTCCACGAAGGCCGGGTCCCCCAGGTACTTCGCGCGGTCCACGTAGGCCCGCCGCACGGCTTCCGCGTAGAGGTGCAGCGCCTCCGCGTCGCGGAACGTCACGCCCTGGGGGCGCAGTTGCTCCATCGCGGTCAGCACCTGGATGACGGCCACGCCCCCCGCGCTCGGCGGCGGCATGGTGAGGATGCGGTGGCCGCGGTACGTGCCCTCCAGGGGCGTGGCGCTCCGCGTCTTGTAGGCCGCGAGGTCCTCCTGGGTGAGGATGCCGCCGCCAGCCTGGACCGACGTGGCGATGGCCTTCGCCACCGGCCCCGCATAGAAGGCCTTGGCGCCCCCCTTCGCGATGGAGGACAGCGTACGCGCCAGGTCGGGCTGGCGGATGACGTGCCCCACGGGCGGGGGTTCCCACTGGCCCTGGGCATTCTTCACCAGGAACACGCGTGAGGCCTCCGCGTCCCGGCTCAGACAGGCCAGCCGGCCCTCCGCCATGGTGCGGTAGCGCGGCGTCACCCACATGCCCTTGCGTGCCGCCGCGATGGCCGGCGCCAGCACCACCGCCGGCTTCAACTTTCCGTGCGCCTTGAGCAGCTCCAGGTAGCCCGCGACGGCGCCCGGCACCGCCACGCTCAGCGCGCCGTCCGTGGACAGGCCCGGCACCACCTTGCCGTCCTTCACGTACATGTCGCGCGTGGCCGCCTTGGGGGCCACCTCGCGGAAATCCAGCACCTTCGTGTCGCCGCTCTTGGCGTCGTGCACCAATGCGAAGCCGCCGCCGCCAACGCCGGAGTGGTAGGGACCCACCACCGCCGCCACGAAGGCCGCCGCCACCGCCGCGTCCGTGGCGTTGCCGCCCTTCTCCAGCATCTCCAACGCCGCCGCGCTCGCCTGCGGGTAGGCCGTGGCCACCGCGCCGCCCCGGTAGGGCCGCGCCGCCTGCGCCACACACGCCACCATCATCACCGCGGCCAGCAGCCCTCGCTTCAGCACCGCACCGCGGAAGCTCGTGTCCTTCACGGGTTCAGCCCTCCTCGCGCTGTCTGAACAGTCCATCGCTGGCTTTCGTCCTGGGTGATGTGTTACCCGGGCGACAAAAGCCTACCCTCCAGTCCGGCGACGCCAGGGGACCAGACGGACTACATGTGTCCCGGTATGCACGAACCGTATGGTCAGGACCAGGATTTCAGCCTGACAACATTTTTCCTCTTGGATTGTTCTCCGGCGGCGTGCATCCTGGTCCCATCATGAATCGCGTCCGGGGGAGCGTATGAGCACGCAAGCCATACCCGAGAAAAAGGCCCTACCTGGCGCCGCGCCCACCGCGGCCGAGGTGACGGTCTTCTTGAAGCCCAGCTTCGGCATCACGATTCAGCGCAACACCCTGTGCGTCTCGGTCAGTGCGAAGGCACGGCCGGTGGACACCGTCACGCCTTCTGATCCGCGCGCGGTTGACGACTCGATTGGCTGTCCCTAATTCTCCGCCGCATGAGCGTTCTGGCGGCGGTGGTGCTGTGCGCGGGCAAGGGCACGCGGATGAAGTCGGAGAAGGCGAAGGTCCTTCACCCCATCCTCGGTCGACCCCTTTGCGCGTATCCCCTCAAGCGGGCCCTTGAACTGGGCGCCACGTCGGTGGTCCCCGTGGTGGGCCACCAGGCGGAAGCGGTGGAAAAGGCCGTCCGAGGCCTCTTCCCGGATGCCCCCCTGCGCTTCGCGCTCCAGCGCGAGCAGCGCGGGACGGCGGACGCGGTGCGCTCCGCGGAGGAGGCCCTGAAGGGGTACTCCGGACGGGTCCTCATCCTTTACGGCGATGTGCCGTTGCTGCGCCGCGAGACGCTGGAGGCGCTGCTGGCCGCCCATGACCAGGCGGGCGGCAAGCTGGCCATGGTGACCACCACCCTGGAGGACCCCACGGGCTATGGCCGGGTCATCCGCGACGGTGGCAAGGTGACGCGCATCGTGGAGCACAAGGACTGCACCCCGGAGCAGCGCGCGGTGCGCGAGTGCAACGCCGGCATCTACTCCGTGGACGCGGACTTCCTCTGGAAGGCGCTGGCTGAAATCAAACCGCAGAACGCCCAGGGCGAGTACTACCTCACCGACCTGGTGGAGATGGCCGCGAAGCGGGGCCCGGTGGGCTCGGTGGAGGCGGACGCCACGGAGACGGCCGGCGTGAATGACCGGGTGGAGCTGGCCGCCCGCGCGCGCGTGCTGCAGCAGCGCATCAACGAGGCGCACATGCGCGCCGGCGTCTCGCTACAGGACCCCGCCACCGCCTACATCGAGGAAGGCGTCACCGTGGGGCCCGACACCGAAATCGGTCCCTCCGTCACGCTGGCCGCCGGCACCGTGGTGGGCAAGGGCTGCACCATTGGCCAGGGCAGCGTGCTGCACGCCTCCACCGTGGCGGACGGCACCGTCATCAAGCCTTACTCCGTGCTGGAAGAGGCCCGGGTGGGGGAGCGCAACGTCATTGGCCCCTTCTCGCGGCTGCGCCCAGGGACGGAGCTGGCCGAGGACGTGCATCTGGGCAACTTCGTGGAGACGAAGAAGGCCCGCATCGGAAAAGGTTCGAAGGCCAACCACCTCACTTACCTGGGGGACGCTGTCATTGGTTCCGGGTGCAACGTGGGGGCGGGCACCATCACCTGTAACTATGACGGGGTGAACAAGCACCTGACTGAGCTGGGGGATGGTGTGTTCATCGGCTCCGACACCCAGCTCGTCGCGCCCGTGAAGGTCGGCGACGGCTCGTATGTCGGCGCGGGCACCACGGTGACGAAAAATGTGCCTCCAGGGAGCCTCGCTGTGTCCCGGACGCCACAGGTGACCAAGGAAGGTTGGGTGGCCACCAAGAAGGCGCGGCAGGCGAAGGCGCGGGCGGGATAGTCGGCGCGGCTCTTGCTTGGGTACCAGGCAGAGCGCGGCCCGGCAGGGATGTAGGGGAATCCCGCGGATTGCTCCGGCGGGCGAGGGCGTGAGAGAGAGGTGCAACTATGTGCGGGATTGTTGGTTACGTCGGTGACAAGGAATCAGCCCCCATCCTGGTGTCGGGCCTGAAGCGGCTCGAATACCGTGGCTATGACTCGGCGGGCGTGGCGGTGCTGAATCAGCGCAAGCTCAATGTCGTGCGGGCCACGGGCAAGCTCCGCAACTTGGAAAACCGGGTGGTGGCGGACCAGCCACCAGGCAACATCGGCATCGGGCACACCCGCTGGGCGACCCACGGGCGTCCCTCCGACGAGAACGCGCACCCGCACACGTACAAGGACGTGGCGGTGGTGCACAACGGCATCATCGAAAACCACCTGTCGCTCAAGGAGCAGTTGCGCTCGCGTGGGCACGTCTTCTCCTCGGAGACGGACTCGGAGGTGTTCGCGCACCTCATCTCCGAAGAGCTGGAGCGCGGGCTGGAGCTGCCGGACGCGGTGCGCGCGGCCATTGCCCAGGTGAAGGGCACCTACGCGCTGGCCGTGCTGACGGCCAGCGACCCCAGCCGCATCGTCTGCACCAAGGACGCCTCGCCCATGGTGCTGGGCCTGGGCCAGGGGCAGAACTTCCTGGCCAGCGACGTGCCGGCGCTGCTCGAGCACACGCGCGACTTCGTCTACATGGAAGAGGGTGACCTGGCCGTCATCACCGCGGCGGCCGTGGACATCTTCAACCGCCAGGGCCAGAAGGTGAACCGGCCCACCCGCCGCATCGACTGGACGCCGATGATGGCGGAGAAGGGCGGCCACAAGCACTTCATGCACAAGGAAATCTGGGAGCAGCCCCGCGCCGTCGCGGACACGCTGCGCGGCCGGATGCTCCTGTCGGAAGGCGACGTCCACTTCGAGGGCTGGAACCTGTCGGCGGAGAAGGTCCGCTCGCTGACCAAGATCACCATCCTCGCGTGCGGCACGTCGTGGCACTCCGGTGTCGCGGGCAAGCACATGATTGAGTCGCTGGCGCGCCTGCCGGTCGAGGTGGAGCTGGCGAGCGAGTTCCGCTACCGCGACCCCATCGTCGACGGCACGCACCTGGCCATCGCCATCAGCCAGTCGGGCGAGACGGCGGACACGCTGGCGGCCTTCAAGGAGGCCAAGGCCCGCGGCGCCACGGCCATGGCCATCTGCAACGTCATTGGCAGCGCGATGACGCGCGAGGCCGACTTCTCCGTGCTCACCAACGCGGGCCCGGAGATTGGCGTGGCGTCCACCAAGGCGTTCACCACGCAGCTGGTGGCCTTGTTCCTGCTGGCCGTCAAGCTGGGCCGCATGCGTGGCACCCTGTCCGTGCCGGCGGCGCAGGAGCACCTGACGCAGCTCACGAAGGTGCCGAAGATGATTGAGGACGTCCTCAAGTGCGAGCCGGCCGTGACGCGCGTGTCGCGTGAGTACATGGACTCGCAGGACTTCCTCTTCCTCGGCCGCGGCCCCATGCACCCGGTGGCGCTGGAGGGCGCGCTCAAGCTGAAGGAAATCTCGTACATCCACGCGGAGGGCTACGCGGGCGGTGAGATGAAGCACGGCCCCATCGCGCTCATCGACGAGAAGATGCCGGTGGTGGTCATCGCGCCGAAGCAGCCGCACGTCGCGTACGAGAAAATCATCGGCAACATCGAGGAGGTCCGCGCGCGCGGTGGCAAGGTGATTGCCATCATCGACGAGGACGACGAGCACGTGGCCACGCTGGCCGACCAGGTCATCCGGATTCCAGCGGCTTGCGCGCTGCTGGCGCCGGTGGTGGCCACCATCCCCCTGCAGCTGCTCGCCTACCACGTGGCGGACCTGCGCGGGAACGACGTGGACCAGCCGCGCAACCTGGCCAAGAGCGTGACGGTGGAGTAGCCGCCGCGCGTCTTCGGACGTGAAGCGCCAGAAGCCCGGGCTCCCGCGAAGGGGGCTCGGGCTTCGTCGTTTGTGCGTGAGGGAGCGGCACCTGGTGAAGGCGCGCGCTCCCGGGCACTCATGTCTCCCTCCGCCACCCTCCGCATTGCCTGTGCGTCCGAAGCCGCGTCGTCCACTCCGACATCAACCCCGTTGCCCGGTGAATGTTGCGGGGGCACGTCGCTTTGAACCTCCCCGGGAGCCGTGGCTACAGTTTCCTCCGTGCCCGACGCGCCTCGCATACATCCGCCCACGCAGCGGCCCATGGAGGGCGAGGACGAGGCGCCACTGGGGGAGGTCGCGCCGTGGGAGGCGCCGCCCGAGCCCGCGCCGCTGGAGGCCACTCCGGTTCCTCTGCTCCGGGGGACGCCCACGCCGCCGTTGGACCTCCCCCTGCCGGTGCTGGTGTTGACCGAGCAGGCCCGGCGGGTGCCGGAGGCGGAGCGTCCCCTGGTGGCGGCGCGGCTGAACCTCCAGCTGTCCCGGATGGCCAGGACAGGCGGAGACCGGCTGGTGGCGGACACCTTCCTCCGGCTGTTGGAGAGCGGGCGGCTCACCGGACTGGTGGATGCGAAGGGACGCACCTGCCGCGCGGCCGCCGTGGAGGCTCTGTTGTCCCTGGGCTTCCCCTACGCCCTGGAAGTCCAGCCCGAGGACCTGGCGCACCTGCGCGCCAACACCCTGCAGCGGAAGGCGCACCGCCTGAAGCCAGGTACGTCCATGGCGGTGTTGGTGGGAGGCATCGGGGTGCAATTCGTCCATGAAGCGCTGGTCCACAAAGGGGACGCCAGCCTGCTCACCTCCCAGGTGGGTCTGTCCCTGCTGGCGATGGCCGCCTTGTGGCTTGCTCCGCCCCGGACGCCCGTGTACCGCGTGGGGTTGCTGATGCTGTCCCTGGTGTCCCTGGCGGGGGCGGTGTTTGCGCTCCTGGGCGTGGCGCACACGGGGCTGTGGGTGGGATTGGCGGGGCTGGTGGCCGCCTTCCTGGCTGCCCTCCGCGAGGGCTGACCGGCAGGATGCAGCACGGATGTCAGAGGGGTGGACTAGGGTCTACCCATCGCGTACTAAAAGCGCGTTCAGGTGAGCCGGGGTGGCTCGCCAATACAAGGAGCTACGAGCAATGGCCGTGAATCAGGAGAAGGAAAAGGCGATCGAACTGGCGATGTCCGCGGTGGAGCGCCAGTTCGGCAAGGGGTCCATCATGCGGCTCGGCAACGACGAGCCAATGATGCGAGACGTTCAGGCCATCCCGACGGGCTCCATCTCGCTGGACATCGCCCTGGGCGTGGGTGGCGTGCCCAAGGGCCGCATCATCGAAATCTTCGGGCCGGAGTCGTCCGGTAAGACGACGCTGTGTCTCCACATCGTCGCCGAAGCGCAGAAGCGCGGCGGCATCTGCGGCTACGTGGACGCGGAGCACGCGCTGGACGTGGGCTACGCGCGCAAGCTGGGCGTGCGCACCGATGACCTGCTGCTGAGCCAGCCGGACACCGGTGAGCAGGCGCTGGAAATCGCGGAGATGCTGGTGCGCTCGGGCGCCATCGACGTGCTGGTGGTGGACTCGGTGGCCGCGCTCGTGCCGAAGGCGGAGCTCGAGGGTGAGATGGGCGACGCGCACATGGGTGTGCAGGCCCGCCTCATGAGCCAGGCGCTCCGCAAGCTGACGGGCACCATCGCCAAGAGCCAGACGTGCGTCATCTTCATCAACCAGATTCGCATGAAGATTGGCGTGATGTTCGGCAACCCGGAGACGACGACGGGCGGTAACGCGCTGAAGTTCTACGCGTCGCAGCGCCTGGACATCCGCCGCATCGGCGCCATCAAGAATGGCGACAACGTGGTGGGCAGCCGCACCCGCGTGAAGGTGGTGAAGAACAAGGTCGCGCCGCCGTTCAAGGAAGTCGAGTTCGACATCATGTACGGCACGGGCATCTCCCGTGAGGGCGACCTCATCGACCTCGCCTCCAACGAGAACATCGTGGAGAAGAGCGGCAGCTGGTTCTCCTTCAATGGTGAGCGCATCGGCCAGGGCCGGGAGAACGTGAAGGAGTACCTGCGCGAGCACCCGGAGATCGCGAAGGACATCGAAGGCCGCGTGCTGGAGAAGTACGGCATCGGCAAGTCGGGTGCGCCCGTCGCCGCGGCGCCGGACGAGTCCGCGCCGGCCGAAGGTGGCAGCGAGAAGCGCGGCCGTGTGAAGGCCGTGAAGTAGTCCGGTCCCCGGGGCTTTTCCCCGGATGGTGGCAATTCACCATGAAAGCCAGAGGGCCGTCCGCCGCGAGGTGGGCGGCCCTTTTGCTTGGTGTCCGGCGTCCTTCGCGTGGGTTCGCACCGGGCGTGGGTGACACGATGCGTTGTCGTTTCATTCCGTGGGGATGTTTCCTGCTGAGTGGAAGAGCGCTCTAGACTCGCGGCCCTGTCTCCTAACCCGCGCAACCCGGAGTCCCGCCTTGTTCGATAGATTCAAACGCCGCAGTTTCCTCCAGGCCGTCGTCGCCGTTGCCGCGACCACTGCGTTCGGATGTTCCGACGACGAGACGACGTCGGATGCTGGCGAGAAGTACTTCCCGCAGTCCGTGTGCTCGGGTGACCCGCGTCCGGACAGCGTGGTGTTGTGGGTGCGGGCGGTGGACCCGGACAACGCGGGGGCGAACACGCAGGTGCGGCTGGAGGTGTCCACCAGCGAGTCGTTCAGCAGCGTGGTGCTGGACCAGCAGTTCACCGCGCAGGCGCAGTTCGACCATGCGTTGAAGGTGAAGGTCACCAACCTGTCGGCGCGCACGACGTACTACTACCGCTTCACCATCGACGCGAACGGTCAGAAGTACTCCACGGTGACGGGCCGCACCCGCACCGCGCCGGCCGCGGGCGACGACGTGCCGGTGAAGTTCGTCTTCGCCAGCTGCCAGGACTACATCGGTCGTTACTACAACGCGTGGCAGCACCTGCTGCAGCTCAACGAGGACCTCGACTTCGTCGTGTTCCTGGGCGACTACGTCTACGAGACGACGGGCGACGCGTCGTTCCAGTCCGTGGACGGACGCGGCATCGTCTTCAGCGAGCCCGAGAAGGCGCTCCGCCAGGGCACGGGCCTGACGGCGTTCTACGCGGCCAACTCGCTGTCCAACTACCGCGACCTCTACAAGACCCTGCGCACGGATAAGGTCATCCAGCAGGTGCACGAGCGCTACCCGTTCGTCATCACGTGGGATGACCACGAGTTCTCCGACGACTGCTGGGGCGACGTCGCCACGTACACAGACGAGCGCACCAACGAGAAGCAGACCGAGCGCCGCCGCAACGCGGAGCAGGCCTTCTTCGAGTACATCCCCATGGACCACGGCGCGAGCGACGCGGGCGCCATCGACATCAACGCCGTGGTGGCCCAGCCGACGCGCATCTACCGCGACTTCGAGTTCGGCCGGAACCTGAAGCTGCTGGTGACGGACACGCGCACGTACCGCCCGGACCACCTCATCCCCGAGGACGCGTACCCGGGCAAGGTGGCGGTGCCGGCCGAGCAGCTGGCCCTGGTGCTGTCGTCGCTGCCGGAGGCCACGCAGGCGCAGTTGCAGTCCGACATGTTCGCCTACGTGGACATCGACGCGGCGGAGCTGGCGCCCTACAAGCAGATCCTCACGGGCGTGTACGTGCAGCAGGCCGTCGCCGCCGGGCTCACGTCGGGAGAGGCGACCGAGAAGGCGGGCGCCTGGGTCTCCGGTGGGCTGTCGCTGTTCTACGTCAACCAGGTGCTCAACGCCGTCAACCAGGCGCGTGAGGCGGCGGGCGATTCGGCCATTCCGCTCATCCCCGCGACGGGCGCGCCGCGCGGTCTGGCCTATGCGCACATGGGCAAGACGGGCCTCTTCGGCATCCAGGGCTCGCGCTACGTCGTGGTGAAGCCCATCTTCGACCTGTACGCGGCCATCAAGTACATGGGCACCGCGGGAGCCTCGGAGGGCATCTTCGGCAACGAGCAGCAGGCGTGGCTCCAGGAGTCCGTGCAGGCGGACAACGCGTGGAAGATCATCGTCTCCTCGATTTCGCTCACCTCCATGGTGTTCAAGCTGAGCGAGAAGGCGGACGTCCCGGACCCCACGCTGCGCCAGGACTTCTACTTCAACGTGGACCAGTGGGACGGCTTCCCCACGAAGAAGCAGGAGTTCTTGAAGTTCCTGCGCGACAGCCAGGTGAAGAACGCGCTGTTCATCTCCGGCGACATCCACGCGTCCTTCGCGTCCGTGGAGTCCGGCATCCCCGCGCTGACGACGCCGGCCATCTCCTCCGGCTCCATCAAGGAGCTGGCGGGCCTGGCCGTCATCGGCGCGGGCTTCTCCACCGGCAGCACGGTGTACCGGTACATCGTGACGGAGCTGGACAAGTCGCTGAAGGAAGCGCACCCCGGCATGGCGTTCGTGGACGGTGATGCCCACGGCTTCGTGGTGCTGGAGGTCGGCGGCACGGAGGCGAAGGCGGCCTTCCACCTCATCCCGAGCACGGAAATCGCCAAGGACTACTCGCTGCGCCAGCCCTCCGAGCTGACGGCGAAGTTCACCCGCCGCGACTTCATCATCAAGGACGGCACCATCACCTCCGCCTGAGGAGAGAATGCCTCACCTGTTCGGTGAGGAGCGAGGGCCGCGCCGGGAGCCACGTGCTCCGGGCCGCGGCCCTCGGCCGTTTCAGGGTGGGGCGCGCCCGGTGGAATGCCGGCAAGGTGCATGGCGCAGGCGCTTCCGGTCCTGGTTCGCGCGGGCCTCCTGAATTGCTGCGCCGCGGCGTGGGGCGCGCTAGAAGCGAGGCATGTTGCCCGGTGCTCCCGTTTCCGATGTCCGACTCGTTCGCGCCCGGCCGGAGCACGTGGACTTCTGGCTGGACATGCGGGCGGCCCCTGGCGCGCGGCGCTTCGTGGACACGGAGGACGACACGCGGGAGCTGCTCCTGCGGCGCATCCTGGAAGCGGGCGCGTTGGGTGAGCCCCGCGCGCGGAGCTTCCGGTGGTTCGTGGAGGCGGACGGGCAGCTCGTGGGGACGGTGTCCGCGCGGGATTTGTCGCGCGTGCATGGCCGCATCGAGCTGGGCTACATGATGGCGGACGCGCACCACGGCCGGGGCCTGGGCTCCCGCGCGGTGGGGTTGATGCTGGAGCAGTTGTTCACGCTGCCCTACCTCCAGCGGGTGTGGCTGACGACGCTGGCGGAGAACACGGGCTCTCAGGGCGTGGCGCGCAAGGTGGGCTTCACGATGGAAGGCACCCTGCGCGGGCACTGTCTGTTCCAGGGGCAACGCCGGGACCAGCAACTCTGGGGCCTGCTGCGCCCGGAGTGGGACGCCCGGCGCGCGGCGTTCGTCGCGGGCTGAGCGCTTCGGACGACCGGTCTCTGGGAGCAGTGGGGGGCCCGGGTTATAGAAGCGGCGTCATGCATCCCTACGCCGCTGAGCTTTCCCAGGAGCTGGGCCTCAGGCCCGAGCAGGTGGACCGGACCCTCGCGCTGCAAGAGGACGGAGCCACAGTCCCTTTCATCGCGCGCTACCGCAAGGAAGTCACGGGCGGCCTGGACGAGGTCCAGATTCAAACCCTCTTCGACCGGGCCACCGAGCGCGCCGAGCTGGACTCCCGGCGCGACACCATCCTCCGCTCCATCGAGGAGCAGGGGAAGCTGACGCCGGAGCTCGCGAAGGCGCTCAAGGCCGCCAGGGCGCGCACGGAGCTGGAGGACCTCTACCTTCCTTACAAGCCCAAGCGCCGCACGCGCGCCGCCATTGCCCGGGAGCGCGGGCTGGAGCCGCTGGCGGACCTGGTGTGGAAGCAGGACGGTCGTCGCGGCGAGGACGTGGCCGCGCGCGTGCGCCCCTACGTCAACCCGGAGAAGGACGTACCGGACCAGGCCGCGGCGCTCGCGGGCGCGCGCGACATCTGCGCCGAGCGCGTGGCCGAGGACGCCGGCCTGCGCCGCGAGGCCCGCGAGGTGAGCGCGCGCCGGGGCACGCTGTGTTCGAACGTGGTGCCCGCGAAGAAGGGCGAGACGACCAAGTTCGAGAACTACTATGGCCACGAGGAGCCCCTGTCCCAGGCCCCCTCGCACCGCGTGCTGGCACTGCTGCGCGGCGAGGAAGAGGGCGTGCTGAAGGTGAAGCTCTCCCTGCCCGATGACGAGGTGAAGGGCCTGCTGGCCGGGCGCGTGGTGACGAAGCCGCAGTCCATCTTCTCACAGGAGCTGCGCGCCGCCGTGGAGGACAGCTGGGACCGGCTGATGGGGCCGTCGCTGGAGGCGGAGCTGCGCTCGGAGCTGAAGGAGCGCGCGGACCGGCAGGCCATTGGCGTCTTCGGGGAGAACCTGCGCCACCTGCTGCTCACGCCGCCCGCGGGCGCCCGCGCGGTGCTGGCCCTGGACCCGGGCCTTCGCACGGGCACCAAGCTGGCGATGATGGACGTCACCGGCAAGGTGGTGGAGACGCTGACGCTCTACTCGGAGCGCGGAGCGGACGAGCGCGCCCGCGCGGCGAAGCTGCTGGCCGCGGTGGTGCAGAAGCACAAGCCGGAGCTCGTCGCCGTGGGCAACGGCACGGGCAGCCGCGAGGCGGAAGTCTTCGTGCGCGACACGCTGAAGGCGATGGGTTCGCAGGTCCCCGTGGTGTCGGTGAGCGAGCAGGGCGCGTCCATCTACTCCGCCTCCGAGGTGGCCCGCGACGAGTTCCCGGACCTGGACGTCAGCCTGCGCGGCGCGGTGTCCATTGGCCGGCGCCTCCAGGACCCGCTGGCGGAGCTGGTGAAGATCGACCCCAAGAGCATCGGCGTGGGGCAGTACCAGCACGACGTGGACCAGGGGCTGCTCAAGAAGAAGCTGGGTGAGGTGGTGGACTCGTGCGTCAACGCGGTGGGCGTGGACGTCAACACCGCGTCTCCGCAGTTGTTGGAGCACGTGTCCGGCGTGGGGCCGTCCCTGGCGAAGAAGCTGGTGGCGCACCGCGCGTCGAAGGGCCGCTTCACCACGCGGCGCGAGCTGCTGAAGGTGAGTGGCCTGGGGCCCAAGACGTTCGAACAGGCGGCGGGCTTCCTGCGCGTGCGTGGGACGGAGCCGCTGGACGCCAGCGCCGTCCATCCGGAGCGCTACGGCGTCGTGGAGCGCATGGCCAAGGATTTGGGCGTGGCCGTGAGCGCGCTGGTGGGCAATGCCGAGCTGGTCCGCAAGATTGACCTGAAGCGCTACCTGGGCCCGGACCTGGGCGAGATGACGCTCAAGGACATCCTGGCGGAGCTGGAGAAGCCCAGCCGCGACCCGCGCGGCGACTTCACCGCGCCCCAGCACCGCGAGGACCTGCGCTCGCTGGAGGACGTGAAGGAGGGCATGGTGCTCCAGGGCGTGGTGACGAACGTCACCGCGTTCGGCGCCTTCGTGGACGTGGGCGTGCACCAGGACGGCCTCGTCCACGTGTCGCAAATCTCCACGCGCTTCGTGAAGGACCCCTCCGAAGTGGTGAAGGTGGGCGACCGGCTGACGGTGCGCGTGCTCACCGTGGACCTGGCGCGCAAGCGGCTGGCGCTCTCCGTGCGCGCGGTGCAGGAGGGTGGAGCGCCGCAGCCGTCGGGCCGTCCCCCCGTCGGCGGGGCCACGGGACCGAGCCGCATGACGGAGCGCGGTGGCGGAAGCGGCGGGCCTCGTCAGGGCGCCCGGCCTGCCTCCGGCCCGGGGCCGAAGCCGGCTTCGGGGCCCGGTGAGAAGAAAGGCCCGGAGCCGTTCAACAACCCGTTCAGCAAGCTCAAGCGCTGACGGGGCGTCGCCTCACTTCGCGTCGATGGGGAAGGGACGGACTTCCCCCGCGAGCACCTGGTTGCGCGCCAGCAGCTTCGCGAACCGGTCCGTCCCGTTGCGTGTGTCGAAGCGGTTCGCGATGTCCCGGGCCTGCCCCAGCGTCCAGGCATGCAGGGCCCGGACGTCGTAGCCGCCATCCGCCTGGTGATTGGGGAACGTCTTGGGCAGCCGCAGGCTCACCACGTCCCTGTCTCCCGCGGCCAGCACCCGCTCCAGCAGGAAGGCGGCGGCGGCGTAGAAGGTGAAGCGGTCCCGGTAGCTCGGGTGGTCCAGCGCCCAGCCCAGGTGCTTCTCCAGCAGCGTCAGCCCGCGCGCCAGGTTGTCCGTCAGGGCGAGGAACTCCATGTGCTCGCCCACGGTGGAGAGGAACTCGCGGTTCTTCGTCACCATGGCGTAGCCGCGGCGGTGGATTTCGCGCGCGTGCTCCAGCTCACCCAGCTTGAACAGCGGGTAGAGCACCGTGCCCAGCGTCAGGTGGGGAATCTCCGCGCAGGACTTGCGGCCGTCCAGGATGGGCTTCGCCTTGCGCAGCACCTGCTGCCATTCGCCCTTGTCGGCGTGGTGGTCCAGTTCGTCGTCCAGCTCGCACACGCGGCAGTCGGTGAGGTGGTCGCGGCGCGTCTCCAGCCACGCGTTCCACAGCCGCTCCACTTCCTCGGCGGCGTCACCCATCTCCCGCGCGGCCTGGTAGCGCATCTTCAGCACCGCGCGCACCCCGGAGTCCGTGGCCCTGAAGCACTGCTCCACGTCGTCCAGCGCGTCCAGAATCTGCTTGCGGGTGATGTGAGGGAACTCCTTGATGCGCCCCACCACCCACTTCTGCTTCCAGAACATCTCCTCCGGGTCGAAGCGCTTCGGGTCCTTCTTCTGCTGTCCCCGGCACCACGCGAAGGCCACCAGCGCCTTGTCCGGGAAGCCGCCGAAGGTCGCCGCGTCGATGAGGGCATCTCGCATCCGGTAGCCCATGCCCACGTCCTTGTGCGTGTCCGCCAGGCGCACCGCCTCTTCCAGGAGCCGCACCTTGCTCTCGCCTTCAGCCAGGCCGTCCGCCTGAGCGAAGAGCGACTCCACCTGCTCGCGCCAGTCACCACTCATCAGTGCAGCCCCCGGGGACCCGCGCCGCCGCTGCCTTCGCCGCCGCGCCCGCCATCCCCGCCCAGTTGTGCGGAGATGAGGCCCAACAGGCCCTGGTTCAGCAGGACCATCTCCTGTGCGTTCAACGGATGGTGTCCCAAGAGCAGTGCTTGCACGTAGAGCATCTCCACCGACAGCTTCAGCATGTCCCGGTCCGCCACGGCGGCCAGCCGCCGCACCACCGGGTTGTGGAGGTTGAAGCACAACTGCGCCGGCTCGCTGCCCGAGGCCGCCATGACGCTGTCCAGCACGCCGGCGTATAGGTCATCCGACTCCTCGCGAGCCCGCTCGGCGTCGCGCCGGAACGCGCCCTCCGCGTCCGAGCTGTAGAGCGTGGGCACTTCCGCCGGGTAGAACTTCTTCACCACCGCGCCGCAGCGGAACGGCGCCAGCACGTTCTCCGCCATGCGCAGCAGCGGGAAGGTGGCCTCGCGCTCGTCCAGGGTGAGCTCATCGAAGCTCTGCGGCAGGTCCGCGGAGGAGAAGGGCTCCACCTGCACGTCCGGCACCGCGTGCGGCAGCTTCTCCAGCAGCGACGTGTCGTGCGTGTACGCCGCGTTGATGATGCACAGGCCTTGGGCACCGGCCACCTGGGCAATCTGCCGGAAGCCGTCCAACGTGGACGTGTAGCGCACCACGGGGTGCGCGCGCCGGTAGTCCGCCAGCGTCATCATCCCCATCGACGTCTCGAAGGGCAGCCAGTGGATGATGAGGCGGTAGAAGTCATCGTCATCCAGCGCCAGCGCCTTCACGCTCAGCCCGTGCAGGGCAATCAGCCGCTGGAGCGCGCGTGGGTCCTCACGCGCCAGCTCCATCAGGTAGCCGCGCAGGGACTGCCCCAGGGACTCGCGCGCCGCGGCGAGCGCGTCGTCCTCGTAGAAGGACTCCCGGCTGGCGGTGGGCCGCAGCGCGTTGGCGTTCACCACGCACTTCACGAAGAAGGCCCACTCCGGCAGCAGGTTCTCCGCGCTCTCCGACAGCAGCATGTGCTTGAGGTACACGCGGTGCTTCTGGCGTGAGTTGAAGTGCGGCGACGCGGGCAGCACGTAGGCCACCCCGTCCACGTCTCCCGCGGTGGAGCGCAGGGGGATGCAGTCGACGAAGTCCGTGTCGAACAGCTCGCGCCCGTAGGCGAGCAGCGCCTTGCGCCGCTCCGAGGCGCTGTCGTACTCGCGGCGCCAGGGGGCGCCGGAGGTGTCCAGCCGCTCGGTGCCCTGGTCCGTGGTGAGGTGGATGGGAAAGGGCAGCAGGCCGCCGTAGTGGCTGGCGAGGTTTCGCAGCCGCGTGGCGGTGAACCAATGCGCCATGTCCGGGCGGGCCACCAGGAACACCTGGGTGCCGGGCTGGGCGAGCGGGTGCTCGGAGGGCCGCACGGCGTACGTGCCGTCATGCCGGCCCCGCCACTCCAACGTGCGCCCGTCGCCGCGTGCCGAGCGCGTCACCACCAGCAGCTCGTCGCACACCATGAAGCAGGACAGCAGGCCGATACCGAACTGGCCGATGAAGTCGTTGCGGCGGGCCTCCAGGGCCTCGCGCTTGGAGGACTCACCGATGGTGGCCAGGAAGCGGTGGATTTCGTCCTCGGTCAGCCCCACGCCGTCGTCGGTGAAGAGCAGGGTGGGCGGGCTGCCGTCCTGCTTCTCCATCAGCTCCAGCCGGACGGTGCCCGCGTGGCCGGGCTCCAGGAGCTGGCGGGCGCGGATGGCATCGGTCGCGTTCTGGAGCAGCTCGCGTACGTAGACGCCCGGGGAGCTGTACAGGTGATGTGACAGGAGGTCGATGACCCCGCGGAGGCTGACTTGAAATCGGTGGTCCACGTACCGCCGACGTTAGCGCACGCCCCCCGTCGTATCGACAGCCGAATCGAGCTTGAGACGCGGCGTGCACTTGGGCATCCATGGCGGGCCCTTGAATGGCCGCCCGGTCAGTGTCAGGTGGCAATCCGGCCGTGGGGGGCGTGTCACCACGGTGGCGGCAGGTCTTCACCTCGAAAGCAGGAGTGGATGGATATGCGGACGAAGCTCATGGCAGTGGTGGCGGGCGCGGCAATGGCCTTCGGCGGAACGGCAGCGGCGCAGGGCACCCCGGCGCCCGGCAAGGTCGCGGCCACCAAGGCCCCGGCGGCGGCCACCCGCGGCAAGACGGAGGTGACGTGGTGGGGGCACGCGGCCTTCGTGATTCGCAGCCCAGGCGGCGCGGTGATTGCCATCGACCCCTGGCTCTCCAACCCCAAGGCCCCGAAGGGCGCCGCGCAGCCGGAGGCGCTGGACGCCATCCTCCTCACCCACGGCCATTTCGACCACGTGGGCGAGGCCAAGGCGCTGGCCGAGAAGACGGGCGCCAAGGTCTATGGCTCCTTCGAGCTCATCAACCTGCTGGGGCTCCCGGAGGCCCAGTCCGTGGGCGCCAACGCGGGCGGCACCTTCCAGGTGAAGGACGTCACGTTCCACCTGGTAGAGGCGGTTCACTCCAGCAGCTACGCCGCGGACCCGAAGTCGCCGGCGCAGTACGCGGGCGCGCCCGTGGGCTACGTGCTGGAAATCGACAAGGGGCCTACGCTGTACCACGCGGGTGACACCGGACCCTTCGAGGGCATGTCGCTCATCGCCACCCAGTTCAAGCCCTCCGTGGCCCTGCTCCCCATTGGCGGCCACTTCACCATGGGCCCCGCGGAGGCGGCCCAGGCGGTGCGGCTCCTGAAGGTCAAGAGCGTGATTCCCATGCACTACGGCACCTTCCCGCTGCTTCAGGGCACCCCGGACGCGCTGACCGGCGAGCTGAAGAAGCTGCGCAATACGGCCAAGGTGGTGGTCCCGGAGCCCGGCGCGACGACCGCGCTGTAGGCACCGGGCGCGGATGGTTGGGTCCGGTAGAAGTGGCGGTTCTACGCCCGCTGACTTCCGGGCCTTGACCCTGTCCCGTGGCCGAGTGGAAACCAGAATGCCCCTGGGTTACATCCCGGTCCTCGCGCCGCGCATGGGCCTTGCCTGGCGCTCCAGGGGTGTTCCGGTGTTGGACTTCACCAAGGCGGGGTGGCTCTTGCCACTCCTGACGGAGACGGTCGCCTTCGAGGCGGGCGCGCCGGCTCCGTCCGCGCCGCCGCTGGGCTCCGGGCGGGCCCGGGCTCGCGCGTACCTGCGGCGGACGCTGCGCGCCAGTGGCCTGCTGTACGGCACGCCCGCGGACGCACCCTCCGCGGCGGACGTGGCGCAGCCCACCGAGCTCCAGGCGCGCGTGCTGGAGGACCAGCTCTTCCGCGCCGTGGTGCGGACCCTGGCGCTGATGGCGCTGGAATTGGGCCGGCTCGTGGGGGCTCCAGCGGCCGTTCGCACCGAGCATCTCCTGGTCCTGTTCGCGGTGCTCACCGGAGAGCTGGAGCTGGCGGAGGCGGTGGACGCGGCGATTGCCTCGGGGCGTCCGGTGTCCCGGCGGCTGACGGCGAAGGTGGAAGCGTCGCTGGTGAAGCGCTCGCCCGTGCTGGCGGGGGACCCGGTCTACGGGCTGGTGTTGCACAACGGCGCGCAGTACGCGGACGCGCAGCTGTTCTGCCGGCAGGCCATCGACTACTTCTCGCGCGGCACGCTGCACCGCGAGCGGGCGCAGCGGCGGCTGGACTTCGCGGCGCGGCAGAAGGCGCTGCTGGTGGATGTGCTGACGGGGCTTGCGTGTGTGGACCGGGTGCCGGGCCTGCCCGCGCGCCGCGCCATCCTGCGGCAGGTGGAGTCCCTGCGGCTGCCGGCGGCGATGACGTCCGAGCTCAAGGCCGCGGTGAAGCAGTCCTTCGCCCGCCGCCGCCCGGTGCAGGACGTGGTGCGCCAGGTGCGCAGCGTGGACGTGCGCCACTTCCTGCTGGAGCAGACGTTGCTGGCGGCGCTGGTGGATGGCCGCAAGACGCGGCGTGAGCGCGTCTTCATCCGCGAGCTGGCGCAGGCGCTCCAGGTCCCGGACGCGGAGCTGCACCGGCTGGAGCTGGAGATGGCGGAGTTCTACGCCCGCCACCGCGCCATCGTGGACGTCTTCACCGTGTCGGACGCCGCGGGCGCCATGGGCGAGGACCTGGTGGCCGGCATCCAGGAGGCGCTGGAGAAGAACTTCTACCGGCTGATGCAGGAGGTCCGCGAGACGGGCGACCTGGCGGTGCTGCTGACGAAGGCGGCCCGGCGTCAGGCGCTCACGGGCGACGAGCGCCGGCGCATGCGCGCGCAACTCGTCGATGTGGCCAAGGCGATTCCCGCGCTGGCCATCTTCGCGGCGCCCGGCGGCATCCTGCTGCTCGCGGCGTTGGGGAAGGTGCTGCCCTTCAGCCTGCTGCCCAGCGCCTTCCAGGAGGCCGCGCCCGCCGAGGAGGACTTCGAGGGCGTGGGCCCGGAGCGAGAGGCCGGCTGACGCGGGCCCCTGGCCGCTCGCCCTCCATCCATCCGGTGGAACGGGCCCGGCCGCGTTCACGCCTGGACACCACCTTCGTGGGGTGGCTCCATGGAAGCGTCGATGCGCGCGCGGACCTGTGACATAGGACGGAGTGGTTTGGAATTGCTCGCGCGATGAGTCCGCTCCGTCATCACCTCCAGGCCTTCCTCCGCGTGGAGCCGGGCCGTCCCGCGTATGGCGCCGGGGTCCGCGCCGCGCTTGCGGTGGGTGGGCCCATGGCCGTCGCGGCCCTGCTGCACCTTCCCGCGGCCACGTGGGTCGGTATGGCCGCGCTCTTCGTTGCCCTGGTGGACCGGGGCGGGCCCTACTGGGACCGCGCGCTCACCATGGGCGCCATGACGCTCCTGGGCTCCGTGGTGGGCCTGGCCGCGGCGCTGCACCTGCCCGCGTGGGCCGCCGTCATCGCCACGCTGTTCTGGGTGACGGCGTGTGGCTTCGCCCGCTCGTATGGGGACACGCCCGGGTTGATGGGCGTGGTGCTCGCCAACTACTTCGTGGTGTCGCTCGCGCTTCCCGCCAACGACGTGGCTGACGCATTGCTGCGCTCCGGCTTGTTCCTGGTGGGCGGCGCGTGGGCCATGTTCCTCGCGCTGATGCTGTGGCCGCTGGTGCCCTACCGGCCCGCGCGCCTGGCCATCGCGCGGTGTTACGACGCGCTGGCGGACCATGCGGAAGAGGTGGGGCGCTGGCCGCTCGAAGGGGGGGCGTCCGCCGCCGCGGGTGTCCTGCCGGAGGCGCCCTGGCAGGCCCGCATGCGTCAGCTCATCGAACAAGCGCGCACCGTGCTGGCCTCCACGCGCATGGGCCGGGCGGGGGAGAGCGGCCGGGGCGAACAGCTGCTGGTGCTGGTCGAAGGCGCGGATTCGATGATGGTGACGCTCATCGCGCTGACGGAGATGCTGGAGGTGGCGCCCGCCGAGCCCCGCTATCACGCGCTCCGAGCGGAGGTGCAGCGCGCGCTGGCGGAGCTGACCGCGGACCTGCGCCGCGTCCGGTTTGCTCTGGAGAAGGGGACGGAGGTGAGCGCCCAGTCGGTCTGGAACGCCGAGCGGGTGAAGCGGGCCCTGGATGCGCTGGACACGGCGGGCGGCGTGCCGGAGCCGGTGCGCGCCGGCTATCAATACGTGCACACGCTGCTGGACCGCCTGCGGGACTATTCCCACGCGACGGTGGAGGTGGCGGCGCGGCTGGAGGGCCGCGCGCCCGTGCCGGACGCCCTGGCGCTGCCCGCGCGGCGGGTGGAGGCGGCGCCGCGGCAGGCCCTCCTGGAGCCGCTGCGGGAGAATCTCAACGTCCGCTCCGTCATCTTCCGTCACGCGCTGCGGCTGGGCGTCGCGGCCGCGCTGGCCACCGCGCTCGTGGGGGCGCTGGGATTGAATCACGGCTACTGGGTCATCATCACCGTCACCGTCGTCCTGCAGCCCTACGCAGGCCTCACGTTCCAGCGGAGCCTGCAGCGCATCGCGGGCACGCTGCTGGGCGCGGCGCTGGCCGCGGGTCTGGTGGCGTTGGTGAGGGACCCGGCCATCATCCTGCTGGCCATCGGGGGGCTGTTCGCGGTGGCGATGAGCATCCAGCCGCTCAGCCTGTCCGCGTTCCAGGTGCTGCTGACTCCGGCCCTGGTGCTGCTGGCGGAACTCCAGAGCGGGGACTGGGAGCTGGCCGGGGTGCGCATCGTCAACACGCTGCTGGGAGGGCTGATTGCGCTGACGGTGACGCGGCTCTTGTGGCCCAGCCCGGAGCACCTGCGTCTGCCGGAGCAGGTGGCCTTCGCGTTGCGCGCGGACCGCGAATACCTGATGGCGGTGGCCGCCGCGCACTCGGACTCGGAGCCCGCGGTGCGCGAGGCCCGGCGGAAGATAGGCCTGGCGCTGCTGGCGGCGGAGGCGTCCTTCCAGCGGCTGCTGAGTGAGTGGACCGGGCCCGCCAAGGACCTGGAGCCGGTGATGGCGCTGCTGGTCTACGCGCGGCGCTTCACGTCGGCGGTGACGACGCTGGCCGCCAGTCGCGCGGACCCGGCGTCCCCCCGGGAACTCTCCGAGGTGGTGCGCTTCGCCGGGGGCGTGTTGGACGAACTGGCGGCGGCCATGGAGCAGCAACGCCGGCCCGCGCCCATGCCCGCCACGGTTCCGGCGGGTGGGGCGGATGCGCTGTCGCGCGCGCACGTGGAGCGGCTCGTGCGACAGCTCACCGTGCTGCACCACGCGGCGGAGCGTGTCCCGCCGCTGCGGCTCAAGGAGGGCGTCAGGGCCGGTCGAGCGTCGTCACCAGGCGCCGCAGGTCCTCGTTGACGCTGACGAACCGGGTGTTGCCCTGCTCGTCCGCGAGCTGCTTTCGCATCGTGGGCAGGGAGGCCTCGCGCAGCTTCTTCGCGACGTCCTGCGAGCCTTCCACCAGCCAGCCCACCGCGAGGACGAGCGCGAGACGGGCCTCGGTGTCGCGCTCTCCCAGTCGCGAGGCCAGCGCGCCCGCGTGCTCGGCCGCGCCCGAACGGCCGACCTCCAGCGCCGCGCGCTCCAGCATTCGCGGCTCCGCCTTCTCCATGCGCTGCACCCAGCAGCCCGCGTTGCCCCCGCACGCCTGCGCGGCCTCCAGCAGCTTGGACTGGCCCGCAATCTGGTCCGCGCGCTGCTTGCCCAGCGCGGCCGCGTCATCGCAGCCTTCGTCCTCCGCCTGCTTGCAGTCCGCCGCCGTCCGCGCCGGCTCGGCCGCGGCGAGCTTCTGCAACAAGGGCAGCTCGCGCGCGTCGCCCAGCATGGCGATGCCCTTCACCGCCAACTCGCGCGCGTACCAGTCTCCGGTGCCCGCGGCCTTCTCCAGCGCGGGCAGTGCGTCGCGTCCGCCCAGGCGCACCAGGGCGCTCACGTAGGAATCCCTCACGGTGGCGTCCGTCTCCGACACGAGCCCGGCCAGTGGCTTCACCGCCTCCTGTGCGCGCATGCGCGCCAGCGCGTCCGCGGCCTGCATCCGCACCAGCGCCTGAATCTGCGGGTCCGTGTTGGTGAAGGCCAGTTGCTTCAACAGCGTGGCCACCGCCCGCTTCTCCCGCAGGTCGCCCAGCACCGTCGCCGCCTTCATCGCGTAGCTGGCCGGGTTGACGCCGTTCGACCGCGCCCACTTCAGCAGGTCCGCGTCCTGGCCCTCCAACGCCTGAAGCAGCGCGTCCGCCGCGGGCGCGCCCAGTTGGTACAGCGCGAAGGAGCTCTCCACGTAGAAGGACTTGCCCTTGCGCTCCTTGGTCAGCATCCGCACCAGCGCGGGCGCCGCGCGGCCGTCACCGATGTCACCCAGGGCCTCAATGGCCTTCTTGTTGAGGAAGGGCTCCACGGTGTCGTCCGTGGCCAGGGTGATGAGCGGCTCCACCGCTTCCTTCGCCTTCATGTCGCCCAGCACCTGCACCGCCTCGATGCGCGTGTAGTTGTCCTTCGCGCGCAGCAGCGGCACCAGCGCGGGGATGGCGCGGCGGTCACCAATGGCCCCCAGCGTCGCGACAATGGCCTTGTTCGCCAACTGCGCGGGCATGTCGCCCGCCGCCGGGTCCAGGGCCTTCGTCAGCGGCTCCACCGAAGAGGCATGCTTCAAGTCTCCCAACGCGCGGGCCAGCGCGGCGCGCACCTCCGGCTTGCGCTCGGTGCCGAGCTGCCCGTGGAGCATGGGCAGGAAACGCTCGTCCATCTTCCCGGACGAACGCATGGCCTCCACCATGCGGATGCGGTCCTCCGCTCTGCGGCTCTGCTGAATGCCTGACTCCCAGTACTCCGGGGTCGCTGGGTCCCCCTTGCACCCAGCCAACATCAGGAACGAGAGCGCAATACACAACGCGGTCAGAGAGCGGGTCATGCGGTCTCCATTGCGTCTGCGAGGTTGTCCTGTCTTCCGTGTAAACCTCGCGCGAGGAAGGAAGCAAACCGCCCCAGGCACCTGGGGTACGCTGGTCAACGACATGTCCGATGGCAATCAAAAGACGGTGCGCCCGAGCCACGTCCGCCGGACGTACATCCTGGACCGGCCTTTCCAGCTCAAATACATCCTGCTGTTGGCGGGGATTGGTGCCGGCAGCATCCTCGTGTTCGGACTGTTGGCGCACCGCGTCCACGTGTCGTCCACGGCCCTGGGACTGGACGGCGGGCAGACGCTGCTGTGGCTGACGGCGGTGGGCGCGCTGGGCACGGCGGTGGCGATGGGTCTCTTCGGCCTCGTCTTCACCCACCGGGTGGCGGGCCCCGTCCACGTCATGAGCCTGTATGTGGCGGCGCTGGCGGCCGGCCGCTATCCCCGGATGCGGCCGCTGCGGCGCGGGGACGAGCTCAAGCAGTTCTTCGACCGCTTCACCGAAGCGGTGACGCGCATCCGGGAGCGTGAGGCGGATGAGGCCTACGCGCTGGAGACCGTGCTGGAGGCCCTGCGACCGGTGGCCACCACGCCCGAGGCCCTGGAGGCGCTGGGCACCCTGAGCGCCCTGCACACGCGCAAACGTCAGGCGGTGGACACTCCCACCGGGAGCACCTTCAAGTCCGTGGCCTGAGTCGCCCGGCGCAGGAGAAGCGCAACACCATGAGCAGACCCCGCATCGTTTTCATGGGCACCCCCGAGTTCGCGGTGTCCTCACTGGCCGCCTGCTTCGAACTGGGAGACGTGGTGGCCGTCGTCACCCAACCCGACAAGCCGAAGGGCCGCGGCAACACGGTGACGGCGCCGCCGGTGAAGGAGCTGGCCCTGTCGCGCGGCGTGCCCGTGCTCCAGCCCACCAAGCTGCGTACGCCGCCCTTCGCGGAGGAGCTGCGCCAGTACGCGCCCGACGTCTGCGTGGTGACGGCCTATGGCCGCATCCTCCCCAAGGATTTGCTGGAGCTGCCCACCCACGGCTGCGTCAACGTGCACGGCTCGCTGCTGCCGCGCTTCCGGGGCGCCGCGCCCATCCAGTGGGCCATTGCCCACGGCGACACGGAGACGGGTGTGTCGCTGATGGTGATGGATGAAGGATTGGACACCGGTCCGGTGTTGGCGATGAAGCGCATGGCCATTGCCCCGGACGAGACGAGCGCGTCGCTGTACCCGAAGCTGGCCGCGCTGGGCGGCGAGGTGCTGCGCGAGTTCCTGCCGGCCTACCTGAGCGGGGAGCTGAAGCCGGTGCCGCAGCCTTCCGAGGGCATGGTGCTGGCCCCCATCATCGAGAAGGACCAGGGCCGGTTGGATTTCACGAAGCCCGCGGTGGAGCTGGAGCGGCGCCTGCGGGCCTTCACGCCGTGGCCCGGGGCCTTCACCACGCTGGGCGGAAAGCTGCTGAAGGTCCACCGCGCGCAGGCCAGGGGTGGTAGTGGGGCTCCCGGCACGGTGCTGGCGTCCGGCCCGGACGGCATCGAGGTGGCATGCGGCGAAGGCTCGCTGGTGCTGCTGGACCTCCAGCCAGAAGGCAAGCGGGTGATGCGCGCCGCGGACTTCCTGCAGGGGCACAAGCTGGCGCCGGGCAGCCAGCCCTTCGTCGCGGGCTGATGGGAGAACGGGTGATGGCCATATGAGACTGCTGGTACTGCACGGACCCAACCTGAACCTGCTGGGCGTGCGGGATGGCTCGTCCGGGGGGCGGCTGGAGGACCTGGACGCGGCGCTGCACGCGCGGGCGGAGGAGCTGGGGCAGGCGCTGACGGTGGTGCAGTCCAACCACGAGGGCGACCTGCTGGACACGCTCGGCGCGGAGTTGGAGGAGCTGGACGGCATCATCATCAACCCGGCCGGGCTGTTCGGCTCCTATTGCCTGAAGGAGGGGCTGGAGGCCGCCGGGCTGCCCGCCATCGAGGTGCTGTTCAAGCCCCCGGCCCGCGAATCCGTGGTGGGGGAGGCCTGCGTGCTCCAGATTCACGGCGGGCCCGGCTTCGAGCCCTACCTGCAGGCCCTGGAGACCTTCGGCAGCGGCGTCTTCACGACGGAGAAGCCGGAGTCGAAGAAGGCCCTGGGGAAGAAGAAGGGGAGCAGCTCCAAGGGGGCGAAGGTCACCCCCATCACCGTGCTCGAGCGCGCCGCGCGCAAGGAGGGCTCGTCGGAGACGGCCAGGTCCCTGTCCCGCGCGGCGAAGACGGCGGGGCCCACGAAGACGCTGGGCCGCAAGCTGGCGCCCGTGGAGGACCTGCGCGCGGCCCGTCAGGCGAAGACGCTGGGGCGCGGCGGCGGCAAGGGGCTCACCCCCGCGGCGGACCTGCTCACGCGCGCGCTGGTGCGCCAGAAGATTTCAGACCGGCTTTCGGGCCGGCTCTCCGCCTCCGAGCTGGCCGCCTGGGCGCGTTCCCAGTATCAGGCGGTGCAGCGTGGCGCTCCGGCGGAGAATGGCCACCGTGAGCTGCTGGAGGAGAGCCTCCAGAGCCTCACCCTCTCCAACCTGCCCGCGACGCGGCTCTCGGATGAGCAGCTCGTGGACCTCTTGACCCGGCTCGACGAAGGATGAACGCCCGCGCACTCGCCATCCAGGTCCTCGCGCGTGTCCGCGCGACGGATGCCTACCTCAACGTCGTATTGGACACGCAGTTGTCCGAGTCGCCGCCGAAGGACCCGCGCGACGCGGCGCTCGTCACCGAGCTGACCTACGGCGCCACCCGGCGGCAGCTCGCGCTGGACTACGCGATTACCCGCTTCGCCGACCGCAAGCTGGACGCGCTGGAGGACAAGGTGCTGGCGGCCCTCCGCATCGGCGCCTACCAGATATTCCACACCCGCGTGCCGGCCCGCGCCGCGGTGGCGGAGACGGTGCAGGCGCTGAAGGAAGTGGGGCTGACGCGCGCGGCGGGCTTCACCAACGCCATCCTCCGCAAGCTGGCGGCCCTGCCCGCGCCGCCGCTGCCGCCCGCGTCCGACGTGGCATTGCACCTGTCGGTGCGGGAGAGCCATCCCCAGTGGCTGGTGGAGCGTTGGCTGCGCCAGTTCGGCCGCGAGCGCGCCGAAGCCATGCTGGTGGCCGACAACCAGGCGCCCGCGGTGGTGGTGCGCGCCAACACCGCGAAGGTGACGCGCGACGCGCTGCTCGCCCAACTCCAGGAGATGGGCGTGGACGCGAAGGCGACCACCGTGTCGCCGGTGGGCATCACGCTGCCGTCCGTGGGCCGCGTGGAGGACGTGTACGGCTACGCGGAGGGCCTGTGGCAGGTGCAGGACGAGGCCGCGCAGCTCGTGGGCGTCTACGGGGCGATTCCGGAGACGGCGCGCGTGCTGGACGCGTGCGCCGCGCCGGGCGGCAAGTCCTGCCACCAGGCGCAGTCACATGACGTGGTGGCGGTGGATCTCCACGCGCACAAGCTGCGGAAGATTGAAGCGGAGGCCCGGCGCCTGGGCCTGCAGCCGCGCCTGAAGGCCTACGCGCACGACGCCGCGGAGCCCTTCCCGGAGGAGTGGGGAGAGTTCCACGCGTTCCTGGTGGATGCGCCGTGTTCGGGGCTGGGCACGCTGCGCCGCCACCCGGAGCTGCGCTACCGCCGCAAGGAGGAGGACATCTCCCGGCTGGCCACGCTCCAGCGGCGCATCCTGGAGAACTGCCAGGATGCGGTGCCGCCCGGGGGGCTGCTCGTGTACGCGGTGTGCACCATGGAGCCGCAGGAGGGGCAGGACCAGGTGGAGATGTTCCTGCGCAGCCACCCGGAGTGGACGGCCGAGCCACCCGTGCTGCCCGGCCTCAAGCTGCCGATGTCCCAGGCGTACCTGCGCACGCTGCCGGGACCGGAGGGCTTCGACGGGTTCTTCGCCGCGCGCCTCCGGAAGCTCTACTGACGCTCAGGCGTTCTCGGTGGGCGGCGGCACGTTGGAGGCGGCCTTGAACGCCTCCAGCACCGCGGCGGACGCGCGGTCCAGGTACTTGCCCTTGCGGATGAGCAGGCCAATGGGGCGCGACACCGGCCCCTCCGCGAAGGGCTTGGCGACCAGGGAGCCGCCCTTCACCTCGCCCTGCGCCGTGGACATGGGGAGGATGGCCACGCCCAGGCCCATCTCCACCGCCCGCTTGATGGTCTCCACGTTGTCCATCTCCATCACCGGGTTGATGTCGATGCTCTTCTCGCGGAAGAGCCGGTCCAGCGCCTTGCGCGTGGGCGCCTCGCGGTCGAACGCGATGAAGGGCACGCCCGACAGCGCGGTGAGGCTCACCTTCTGCTTCGTGGCGAAGGGGTGGTCGGGGGCACAGACGACCGACAGCTTGTCGTCGCGGAAGGGGAGGATGTCCACGCCCGCGCGGGGCTGCGGATAGGCGACGATGCCAATCTCCGCCGCGCCCAGAATCACGTCGTCGTACACCTGGTCGTTGCGCCGGTAGTTCAGGCGCATGTTCACCTTGGGGTGCGACTTGAGCAGTTGCTTCTGCACCGAGTTCAGCTCGTGCAACCCCACCGAGTAGATGGTGGAGACCGTGGTGGTACCCGCCACCTCGGTGGCCTGCTCACGAATCTCCTGCTCCACTTCGGCGAAGCGGGCGAGGATTTCCTTGCACCCGCGGAACAGCCGCTCCCCGGCCGGCGTCGGCGTCACCTGGCGCGCGCTGCGCGACAGCAGCTTCTGCTCGTACCGGTTCTCCAGCGCGCGAATCTGCTGGCTCACCGCGGATTGCGTGACGTGGTTGAGCTGCGCGGCGCGGGAGAATGAGCCTGTCTCGACCACGTCGCAGAACATCTTCAAGGATTCGAGCTGCATAAGGTCATCTCCTACCCTCAAATCCAATGATTAGGCCAGAGATAATTAGAATGCCTTTACTTGGCTGCCAAACTACCTAACCCGCCAGGACTGCCTCCGGCCACTCATCGGACGACAGGAGGATTGCGGACGGGGCTCAGGACTGCTCGGGCCCCTCGGGTGGGGCCGGAGGGCGCGGGCGGAACAGGACGAAGAGGGAGGCGGCGAGCGCGGTGAGGGCGCCCCCGGCGAGCAACTGGGTGCGACCGACCTCCCGAGTGGCGTCCGTCAACAGCTGGCATTCGGGGCCGGTGAGGCCATCGCAGCTCGGGGCGGCGAAGCTGTTGCTCAGGCCCACGGCGAGCAGGCCCAGGCCGCCCAGGAGGAAGCCGCCCAGCAGGCCCGTCGCCGCGGAGCGGCCCAGGGACGGCCGCTGGGGGGAGGAGGGCTCCGGAGAGGAGGGCATGCGGGCTGCTATAGCCGCGAGGGTGGGG
>NZ_SRLV01000042.1:0-70792 GCF_006518205.1 Myxococcus sp. CA005
GGCGGACAGGGTGTCGTTCATGTCGTTTCGGGAGGGCTGGGCCGGGCGGCGCCGGCGGAATGAAGGCGTTGTCGCAGCCGCGCCGCGCGCTCTGCGAGCTGCTGGAGGTCCGTGTCGCGCGTCACCGCGCGGCTGTCCGTGGTGAGCTCCTCGAGCCCCTGGGCCAGGTCCGCGCGGCCACGCTCGCGCAGGCCGTGGGTCACCGCGTCCGCGGACGCATGCGCGGGCAGGCCCGCATGCAGGGCCAGGTCCTGGGTGAGGCCCCGGAGGATGAGCTGGGCGGAGAATCCGTGGTGCCGGCCCTCGCGATAGAGCCGGCCCATGGCGAAGAGCGCGTCGGTGGCGCCCACGCGCGAGGACTCGGGCGGGGGCCGCGGACGGCCGAAGCGCTTGAGCGATACCGACCACAGGGCCACGCCGAGCAGGAACTGCAACACCGCGAAGTGCAGGCCGTAGCGGCGCGCGAAGTCCACCACCGAGCGCTCGTTGGTGAAGCCGTGGTGGAACTCATCGAATTCGATGGGGCCGGGGCCGATTGACGCCAGGGCGCTGAGCCAG
This sequence comes from Myxococcus sp. CA005, assembly GCF_006518205.1. NCBI lineage: Bacteria > Pseudomonadati > Myxococcota > Myxococcia > Myxococcales > Myxococcaceae > Myxococcus > Myxococcus sp. CA005. Next base: position 559 of record NZ_SRLV01000042.1, read on the forward strand.
AACTGCGCGTTGTCCGCGCGCGCCAGGGCCTGGTTCATCGCCAGCTCCGGGGCGCCCACCACCAGCACGCGGCCCTGCCCGTACGGCACCACCGCCGCCACGAACATGCCCAGCCGCTCATCCTCCAGGACGGGGACGGCCATCTGGGGCAGCTCCAGGTAGGCCTGGACCTTCGCCTCCACGCGCTCCACGCCCAGCGTGTACGGCGTGGGCTGGGGCGGCACCAGCGTGCGCATGGGAAGGGTGGTGTCCGCCTTGAAGAGCTTCACGTTCAAGGCTTGCAGCACCGGGTTCTCGCGTGAGCCCCACGGCACGTAGATGGCGCTTCCGCCCTCGCGCACGTGCTTCAGCAGTTGCTCGGTTTCATCGTCGTCCAGCGCGGCCGCGCGGAAGGCGTTGAAGCCGGTGCGGGGGACATGTTCGTCGGCCAGGCCCGCGTCGGGCTCGGCGGCCAGCGCCGTCTGGTCCGGGTCGTCCTCGTAGGCGCCGGACACCTCCACCGCCAGCAGCACCGGCGTGCCCAGTCCGGACACGATGCGCAGGTCCGCCATGCGGCGCGTCACCGGCAAGCCGCTCTCCTGGGCCAGCAGGAACAGGGCCCGCGCGCCGTCCTCCTGCGCGCGGTACGTGGACAGCGTGTCCGCGAACGTGTTGCGCCGGGCGCCTCGGACCAGGAAGGTGGTCAGCACCGCGGTGAGCAGCAGGCCCCCCACCACCAGCAGCGGGAAACGGTCACGCACCGGCCACCTCCGGGCGTGACGGCGCGGCCAGCAGGGGCTCGGTGAGTGCGCGGAACTCGCGGTAGCCGTCCACGCCCACCGGCAGGTTGCCGTACCAGGCGAAGTCGAAGCGCCGCGTCAGCTCTCGGAAGGGGGCCTTCCATTCCGCGCGGCCCCGGAATTGAGATAGGTAGTCCCAGTTGCTCAGCGTCTCGTCATAGAGGATGGCGCCGTCGCGGTGGAGCCGGGACAGCAGCGCCAGGTAGAGGCTGCGCACCGCTTCGCGGTAGGCCCCCCGCGCCGCCAGTTCGTCCGCCAGGTGGGCCCAGCCCTCGGGAGGGCGTGACAGCGCGTGGTGGGCATCCCCCGCCAGCGTGGACGCGTCCACCGTGGACACCTGCACTCCCGCGGCATCCGTGCGGCGCTTGTCGCGGTTCAGCGCCCGCAGCAGCACCATGCCCAGCACCGCGAGGGTGAGTGTCACCAGCACCACCACCAGCACGTTGGCCACATTCATGCCGCTTAGGATGGGCTGCGCAGTCTGCTGTCTGGACTCCGCCGGCTCCCGCTCGAACAGTTTCTTCAGCTGCTCCCCCAGCCAGTCGATGAAGCGCTGCCACCAGCCTGGCGTCTCGGGTGGGGCCGCGGGCTCGGGGGCGTCCTTCTCCGCCTTGGGCGCGGCTTCCGCGAACTCGGGCCGGGCCAGGATGTCCTTCGCCCGCGCGGTGGCGGCACGTGCATCCGCCCGGGCCTGGGCGTCCACGGTGGCGCCCATCGTGGTGAGCCCCTGCGTCAGCGTGGCGCGGGCCTTGTCGCAGTCCTCCTCGTCGAAGGCCTGCCGCTCCACGCGGCGGACGAAGCGGTCCAGCTTCACGGCTTCGCCGGGCCCCAGGGACTCCAGGGGCGCGTACAGGTCCGCGGCGTCCTCATCCGCCGAGGCCTCACACGCCTCCGCGACCTCGCCCAGCCGCCGCAGCGCCTCGGAGGGGGCCAGGGGCTTCGCGTCCTCGGTGTCCTGGGCATGGGCCGGCGCCGCCGTCAGCAGGCCCAGGCCCAACACCACCGCCAGCATCGCCGCGCCACGCGCCGCTCCCGGCGGAGGCAGGGGGCGCCCCAAATCCCGGGACGGAAGCTGCTGGACGCTGGCCAGCAGGTCGAGCCCTTCCTGACGCACGCGCCCGTCCACCAGCAGCAGCGTGGCCGTCGCGGCGCGCACCGGCTCGAAGAGGGCGAACGTCGTCACCGCGAGGAAGATCAGCCACTGGCCGTTGTCCAGCGAGGCGAAGCGCTCCGCGAACGTCAGGTCCACGCCCACCAGCTTGCGGCCCAGGAACAGCAGGAAGTTGAAGGCGATGTGAAGGTTGAAGAAGGCCAGCACCTGCACGGACATGAGGGCGCGGACCCACAGCGCGGTGCCGCGCGCGGGTCCCAGCAGCCGTGAGCACGTGCCGTAGAGCTTCAGCGGGCTGCCTCGCCCCTGCATCACCGCCGCGTAGCCCACCCCGTGGGACTGCAGCAGGATGTAGCCGAAGCCTCCCGTCACCATCACCACCAGGGTGTTGAGGCCCAGCAGGTACGCCACGGCGATGAAGAGCGCGGGCATCCGGGCCAGCGCGGCCTTGAGCGAAGCCCACGCGGAAGGCTCGCCCTGGGTGCCCAGCAGCAGCTCCTGCACGTAATGGCACGTCGCGCCCTGGCCCAGGCCCCGGAGGAACCACGCCAGCGTCAGCAGCAGCGAAGGCACCACGAGCGGCCAGCCCATGCGCACCGACTCCGCCAGGTACAACATGGCGGCTACCACGGCCGCGCCGCCGGGCAGGGTGAGGGCCCAGACGCCCGCGTTGCGGGTACACAGGCGCAGCGCGGCGTCCATCAAGGCCACCGCGTTGCGCGGGCGGAGTTCGAGCGCGGAGACGGCCATGGGCTAGCTCGCCGCCACTTGGGCCAGCAGGAGGATGCCGCCAAAGACGAGCGCCAGGCTCATCAGCGCCAGCACCACGTTGCCCGCCGACCACTCGCGGCGCTCACCCGGGCCCTCCAGCGCCTTGAGGCGCTGGTCCAGGCAACTGGCGCAGCGGTTGATGCCCTCGAACTGCGTGGTGCATTCCCGGCAGATGACACGCCGGCACTCCACGCAGACGCCGAGGCCGGCGCGCTCCGGGTGGTAGTGGCAGCGGCCCGAGCCTTGAATCATGCCGCCACCTTAACGCACACCCGGGCCCGCCGTACCACTCCCGAAGCGGGGGACTACAGCTCGTCGAGGAACTCGTCGTTGTACGTGTAGCGGGACAGCCGCTTCACGAGCGCCTCCATGGCCTCCACCGGCTTCACGGAGAAGAGCATCTGCCGCAGCTTCTTCACCTTCTCGTACTCGCGCAGGGTGAAGAGCTTCTCCTCCTTGCGCGTGCCGGACTGGGCGATGTTGACGGCCGGGAAGACGCGCTTCTCCGCCAGGAGCCGGTCCAGGGTGACCTCGGAGTTACCCGTTCCCTTGAACTCCTCGAAGATGACCTCGTCCATGCGGCTGCCGGTGTCGATGAGCGCCGTGCCGATGATGGTCAGCGTGCCGGCCTCCTCCGTCGCGCGGGCGGCGCCGAAGAGGCGCTTGGGGCGCTCCAGGGCGCGGCTGTCCACGCCGCCGGTCATGGTGCGGCCGGAGTTGTCGACCTCCTTGTTGAAGGCGCGGGCCAGACGCGTAATCGAGTCCAGGAGGACGACCACGTCCTTGCCGGACTCCACCAGCCGGCGCGCGCGCTCCAGGGCCAGCTCCGCCACCTTGAGGTGGTCCGCGGTGGGGCGGTCGGAGCTGGAGGCCAGGACCTCCGCCTTGATGCCCCGCCGCATGTCCGTCACTTCTTCTGGACGCTCGTCGATGAGCACCACCATGACGTGGCACTCTGGGTGGTTGGAGAGGATGGCCTGGGCGATGCGCTGGAGCATGATCGTCTTGCCCGTCTTGGGCGGGGCGACGATGAGCGCGCGCTGGCCCTTGCCAATGGGCGAGATGAGGTCCAGCACCCGGGTCACCATCTCCTTGTGACCGTTCTCCAGCTTGAGCCGCTCGGTGGGGTCCACCGACGTCAGGTCCGCGAAGTGCGGCAGCCGCGGCGCGCCCTCGAGCGGCCGGCCGTCCACCGTGTCCACCTTCTGGATGACGCCCTTGTGGCCCCGCATCTGCGCGAAAGCGGTGATGTACTGGCCCTGCCGCAGGCGCAGCTTCTGGACCAGATTCTTCGGCAGCTCCGGGTCATCCGGCGCCGCCAGCAGGTTGCGCTTGAGCTGGCGCAGGAAGGCGTTGGGGCCCTTGGCCTCCGTGTCCAGCACGCCCTCCACCGGCGACAGGTTCGCCTGCTGCGAGGCCTGCTGGCCGCCGCCCCCGTGCTGCGCGTGGCGGGCGTGCTGCTGGCCCCCGCCGCCGTGCGCCGGCTGCGGTGGTTGCTGCTGTTGCTGTTGTTGCTGCGCCTGTCGCTGGCGGTACTGCTCCAGCTCCTGCGGCGTGAGGAACACCTGGACCTGCTGGCCGTCCGCTCCAGGCTGCATCCGGTAGGCCTGGCCGTCCGGGGTGAAGAGGACCTGCGCGCCACGGCGACGGCGCCGACGGCGGCGGCGGCGGCCGGTGGCCTGGCCAGGCTGCCCGGGGGCGCCACCCTGTGCGCCCCCGCCGGAATCACCGTCGTCGGGCCCCTCGTCGTCGCCCTCGTCGCCACCGTCATCGTCCGGCTCGGGCGGCGCCACGGCGCGGGCGGCGGGAACGGGGGGGGCATCACGTGGGTCGCGGTTATCGGGGTTTTCGCTCATGAACGTTCCAGACTGTGTGCGCCCCGGGCGGCCGCTCCACGAGGAGGGCGGGGACGCAAGGTGACTCAGGCCGTGGGACAGGAAGCGGACGCGGGGCCCTGGTGACGAGCAGGCCGAACCGCCGTTTCCTGGAGCACCCTGGCGGCCCAAAGCCGTCCGGAGTGCAGGGGTAACAGTAACAGAGGCCGGGGACGGCGCCGCCGCTTTTTTCGCGCGGTGTCGTCCGGCCGACCCCCCACCTGTTGATTCAGGGCCGCCGCCAGGACCTCAGCGGACGGTTATCTGGAAGGGCAACATCGCCTTCACGCCCGGCTGGAGCAACATCAGATTCAGGCCGGCCGAGCGGGCCAGCGCCCGCAGGGACTCAGGCAGGGCGGGCTCTTGTGCGGGCAGCAGGGACAGCGCGGCGCGCACCCCGGGCTCACCGCCCAGCGCGGAGAAGAAGCCCCGCGCCTCGCCCATCACCACCAGGTCCAGCTCCTCGTCCGGAGGGATTCCGGCCCGCATCCGCGCGGAGTCCACCGCTTCCAGCAGGCCACCCAGCTTGTCCACCAGTCCGCGGGCGAGCGCGTCCTGGCCGCTCCACACCCGGCCCCGGGCGACCTCGTCCACCTTCGCCTTGTCCATCCTCCGCCGCAGCGCCACCTCGGTGATGAAGCTGTCGTAGGAGGCGTCCGCCCACGCCTGGGCCGCCTCCTGCTCCTCCGGCGTCCAGGGGCGCCACACGTCCAGGATGTCCGCCAGCGGCGCGCGGGTCAGGCTCTCCTGGTGCACGCCCAACAGCCCGCTCAGCAGGCCCTCGACGGCGGGCTTGATGTAGAAGACGCCGATGCTGCCCGTCAGCGTGGTGGGCAGGGCGAACACCTCGTGCGCGCCAATGGCGGCGTAGTAGCCACCGGACGCGGCCATGTCTCCCATGGAGGCGACGACGGGCTTGTGTTTGGCCGCCTCCATCACGGCTTCGTACATCAGGTGGGACGCCAGCACCTCGCCGCCGCCCGAGTCCACGCGCACGACGATGGCCGCCACGCTCGGGTCCGACTGCGCCTGCTCCAGCGCGCGAATGACTGTCTCCGCGCCCGCGAGGCGGCTGAAGCCCAGCGGGTCCTCGCGGCTGCGGCCGCCGATGATGTCGCCCAGCACCGGCACCACGGCGATGCGGCGCCGGCGGGCCCAGCGGCCGTCGCGCTCGTCGCGCGGCGCGTACGTGGTGCTGAAGCGTCCACCCGGCACCAGCTCCGCCACCTTCTTGTCCAGCTCCGTCGAGGAGATGATGCCGTCCATCAACCCCAGCTCCACCGCGCGCTTCGGATGGGGCAGGCCCAGTGCCCACAGCGCGTGCAGCCGCTCCACGGGCACCTTGCGGCCCTCCTGCACGGCTTTCTCGTAGACGGCCACCTCCGTGTCCAGGTAGGCGTTCGTGGACTCCAAGGACGCGTCGCTGGGCTCGGTGCGGGAAAGCTGCTCCGGGGCCGTCTTGAAGCGGCCCACGCGCGCCACGTCCCAGTGCACGCCCAGCTTCTCCATCGTCCCGCCGTACGTCTGGAGGTGCACGGCCAGGCCGTTGATGTAGAGAATCGACTCCTGCAGCGCGTAGATGCGGTCCGCCGCCGAGGCAACGAAGTAGCCCAGGTCGTCCGTGGACAGCACCACCGCCATCACCCGCTTGCCGGACGCGCGCAGCCGCAGCAGCGCCTGACGCAGCTCCTCCGCCTTGCCCCAGCTCACCCCGGGCAGGCTCTCCATCTTCACCACCACGCCGGCCAGCCGGTCGTCCTGGGTGGCCAGGTCCAGCCACCGCGTCAGCCGCAGGTACGGGTCCGCCTCGGTGACGCCCAACCATGAGAGGACGGGGCTGGTGCCGCCGCTCAATGCGTCATTCAAGTCCAGCAGCGTCACCACGCCGCCGCGCGGCGCGATGGAGCGGTAGGTCTCCGACGACAGGCGCACCGCCACCAGGTGGTCCAGCCCCGCATTCGTCCCGCCCGCCGCGTAGGTGAGGCCCAGGTGCGAGGTGTCCACCGTGGCCGCCACCTGGAGCGCGATGGGCACCCCGGAGGTGAAGCCGTGCGACACGCCCGCGCCCAGGCGGAGGCCCGGAATCACCTCCGCGTTGACGGTGTACGTCGCCTGGCCCTGGCGGAAGGCGCCCTCGGAGAAGAGCCAGTCCACGCCCAGCGTGTAGCGCTCATCCAGCGGGCGCACGCCCACGCCCAGGTTGTACTGCCGCTTCAGTGCCAGCGTGCCCTCGGTGGGGGCGTTGATGTCGCGCACCACCGCGCCCAGCGACAGCGCCCGCATGGGGCGCGCCGTGAGGCCCACGTCGAAGGTGTCCAGCGCGTCGATGTCCCGGTGGGATGAACCGTAGGCGTGCCACGAACCGCCGAGCTGCAGCGTGCGCGTGCCCAGGGAGAGACCCAGGGACGTGCGGCGGTAGTCCGGCTCCGCCCGTCCGCGAATCCACTCCATGGCGCCGCCCAGGCCCAGGCCGAGCAGGCGCGTGGCCAGGAAGACGCCGTCTCCCAGGCCGTCATGCACGAGGTTGCGCTCGTGCAGGTAGAAGAGCTGACTGCCGTTGACGAAGCCCAGGCCCGCGGGGTTGAGCGACAGGGCGGTGGCTTCATCCACCAGCGCGGCGCCCGTGGGCGGCAGCGCCAGCCCCCGGGAGGGCAGGGCGGGCTGGCTGACGACACTCGTCTGGGCGAGCGCGAGGCTGGGGAGGAGCAGGAGGGCGAGCAGGCGCATACGCCCCGGGACTCTAGGCATCAGCCGTCCCGGGACAAGCGCTCAGCGTTACCAGTCCTCGGTTCCGGACACACCGTCGAGCGGGTCGTCGCCGGGCTTGCTCTTCTTGTCCTGCGCCTTGCCACGGCCGCCCCGGTCCTCGGACGACCAGTCTTCCATGCCCCCGCGGTTGTCCAGCGGGTCCCGGCTCTTGGTCACCTTCTCGCCGATGTTGTTCACCAGGTGGTTCACCACCCGCTCCATCTCCTGCTTCAACTGGCCGAACTCATCGCCCTGGACGGCCATGCGCCGCCCCGCCAGCCGCTGACCGGTGCGCGCGTCGTAGTAGCCCAGCGTCAGGTCGGTGCCCTCGCCATTGGCGCGAAGGGTGCCCACCATGACCCGGTCCAGCCCCAGCGACTGCGCCATGGCCGCCACGCCAGACGCCTTCTCACCGGCGCGGTTCACCTCGCCCGCCACCCGGTCCAACTGCACGTCGAAGGCCTTGTACGCAGAGGTAGGCACCAGCTTGGCGGTGACCTCGGCGTCGTCGGTGGCCACCTCCATGAACTGTCCGTACTGCCGGAAGCCCGGGCGCTCCACGCGCAGCAGGTGCTTGCCAATGGGCAGCGCGGGCAGCGTCACTGGCGTGTAGCCCACGACTTCGCCGTCCACGTACACGCGCGCGCCCGAGGGCCGCGAGTTCACCGTGGCGGAGCCGCGTAGCTGGGACGTGCGGCTGGTGGCCACCTGCACGCGCAGGGCGAGGAACTCGCGCGAGAAGCGCTTGGGGGACAGCTCATGGGTAGGGGACAGCGCGATGAGGTCGATGAGCGCCAGCTTCGCCTCCTCCACCTCGCCGCGCAGGTGCAGCACGGCGGCGTACAGCGCCAGCGCGTCACACAGCGGCGAGCACCCGCGCATGGCGCCCGCGGCCCCCTGAAGCTCCTTCAGGGTGGCGCGCACCTTGCGCTCCGCCTCCTCGTATTCCTTCTTGTCGAAGGCGGAGAGGCTCTCCGAGTACCCCTTGCGCCCGCGCTCCAGGGAGGCCTTGGCCTCCGGGTCCTCCGGCATGCCGAACAGCTCCTCCGACTTGCGGACCGTCATGCCGGCGAAGTTGGAGAGGGCGTCGTTCATGTAACCCTCCATCTGCACGCTGGACGCCTCGGAGGCCGGGTCCATGGGCACCAGGAGGGTGCTGACGCGGCGCGCCTGGGGCGGGGCCGCGAGGGTCAGCGCGGGGAGGAGGAGGAGGGCGAGGGCGGATTTCATGGGGTGACCTTTGAAACAGGCGACGCGGGTGGCGGTCCGGGCATTCAACACGCGGCGCTGCCTCAGAACCCGACTCCACCAGAAACGGGGTTGAACGGGCGGCCCTTGTCCTGAGACGTCGCCACGTAGACGGCCCCGGCCGTCACCGCCGCCGCGCCGCCGACCACCGCCCAGAACCACGGGCGCTTGATGAGGGTGGAGAACGAATTGCTCTCCGCCACGCGGGGCGCCGCGACGCCGTTGACGAAGGCGCGCACCTGGTCCGCCGCCGCGTCCGGGCCGTTCTTCTTCGCGCCCGGCGCCAGGGCAATCTCCACGCCGCGCAGCCGCGCGTTGGAGCGCAGGTCCCACGCCTGGAGCTCGGCCTGGAGGTGGCCCTTGTCCCCGCGAGCCACCGCCGCCAGCACCACGTAACGGGCGTTGAGCCGCTCCCCAATGGCGCGTGCCTCGGGCGGCGGCGTGTCCCGCTCGAAGGCCTGTTCCGTGCTGGCGTGGACCGCCGCGTCACGCACGGCGGACAGGCCCGGGGTGGGCTCCAGCGTCGCCTTCACCTCGGTGCTCTTGGCGGACGCCACCTCTGTGTACTGGGAGAAGGCCGAGTAGCCGGGCAGGGACACCACCACCGGGTGCTGGCCCGCCGGCATCTCCACGCCCTTGAGGGGCGTGACGCCCAGCTCCTGGCCTCGCACGAGGACGCTGGCGCCCGCCGGCTTCGACTCCACCACCAGCGTGCCGGCCGGGCGCGCCTTCACGTCGGCGCGGGCCTGGTCGAAGGTCTTCAGCACGTCCTGCCCGAAGAGGGCGGCGTCGGGGGACGTGGACGGCTCCGCCACCACCGCGCGCTTGAACGCGTCCAGGGCTCCGGTGGAGTCGCCGTTGAGCATCCGCGAGGCGCCCAGGAACAGGTAGGCCTTGGCCAGCCGCTCCGGGCTCAGCTCCGCCGGGTGCTTCGTGTAGGCCTCCGCCGCCGCCAGGAACTTCGCCTCGGCGGACTCGGGGTCCAGGTTGTCGTAGTCGGTGCGACCCTGCTCGAAGAGCGTGTCCGCGCGCGTCAGCGAGACCGGCGGGGACGGCGGGAAGGCCGCGCCCAGGTCCACCAGCGCCACGCCGCTCGCCTTGAGCCGGCTCAGCAGCTCGTCCTCCAGCTTCACCGCGGCATCCTCCTCCGCGGACGTCCGAGCCACCGCGAAGAGCGCCACCGGCCCGGAGGCCGTCACCGCCGCGCTGGCCACCGCCGGCTCACCCGAGGCACCTGGCGCCGCCGCGGGTTTGGCCACGGTCGGAGCGTCCGGCGACACCAGCGGCGTGACGGCCGTCTCCTCGTCCCCGTTCGGAGAACCGAAAGCCTGGGGCTCGACGGATTCATCGCCATCCGCGTCGTCCGCCGCGGGCGCCTTGGTCGTCTTCACCGGCTGAGTGGTGGCGGGGGGCTTCTTGCTGGACTTCTTCTTCCGCGTGGACTGCCCATAGGCGGGAGAGGTGGCCAGCATGAACGCGAGGAGCAGGGAGGTTCGGCGGAACGTAGTCACGGCGCGAATGCTAGCCGAGCCGGGGCTCCGTCTCAAAAGCCCTGCTGCGCGCGGGCCCCTCCGGGGTGGGAGGGACCCGCGACGGTGATTCCGTCCTGACTAGACGTCCAGGTCCTGGACCTCGCTGGCGCGCTCCATGATGAACCTGAAGCGGGCGCTGACGTCCTTGCCCATCAAGTCGTTGATGAGCCGGTCCGTCTCCAGGGGCTTGTCGATGGTGACGCGCAGGCTCATGCGGTGCTTCGGGTCGAGCGTCGTCTCCTTCAGCTCGTCGGGCGTCATCTCGCCCAGTCCCTTGAAGCGCATGATGTTGGGCTTGGCGTTGCCCTTCGTCTTCTCCTTGATGATGCGGTCGCGGTCCGGCTCATCCAGCGCCCAGTACGTCTCCTTGCCGATGTCCACGCGGTACAGCGGCGGCTGGGCGATGTGGATGGCGCCGCTCTCAATCAGCGGGCGCAGGTGCCGGTAGAAGAAGGTGAGCAGCAGCGTGGCGATGTGGTGGCCGTCGCTGTCGGCGTCCATCAGCAGGAAGACGCGGCCGTAGCGCAGCTTGCTGATGTCGAAGTCGGAGCCGATGCCGCAGCCCAGCGCGGACACGATGTCCTGGAGCTCCTTGTTCGTCGTCACCTTGTCGGTGGACGCCTGCTCCGCGTTGAGCACCTTGCCGCGCAGCGGGAGGATGGCCTGGGTGCGCCTGTCCCGGCCCTGCTTGGCGGAGCCGCCTGCGGAGTCACCTTCCACGATGAACAGCTCGCTCAGGCCCGGGTCCGTGGACGAGCAGTCCGCCAGCTTGCCCGGCAGGTTGAGCCGGTGGCTGACCGCCGTCTTGCGGCTCACCGCCTGCGACGCGGCCCGGCTGGCCTCGCGCGCGCGAGCGGCAAGGACGATGCGGGCCACCACTGACTCGGCGATGGACTTGTTGTCGTTGAGCCACTTCTCCAGCGCCGGACGCAGCACGCCGTCCACCTGGCCGGACACCTCGGGGTTGTTGAGCCGCCCCTTCGTCTGGCCCTGGAACTGCGGCTCCACCACGTAGGTGGACAGGATGGCGGTGATGCCCTCGCGGATGTCCTCCGCGGTGAGCGTCACGCCCTTGGGCGCGATGCCGTGCGTCTCGATGTAGTTGCGCACCGCCTTCACCACCGCGCTGCGCAGACCCGCCTCGTGCGTGCCGCCCAGTGGGGTGGGGATGCCGTTGACATACGAGCGGATGTGCTCGTCGGTGGCCTCCGTCCACGCCAGCGCCGCCTCCAGCCGCACGCCGTTGTCACGCGCGTGGTAGAAGGCCGCGCTGCCCGCGGGCACCAGCGGCTTGTTCCGCTCCGTCACCACCTTGGTGAGGTACTCCGCGATGCCGCCGTCGTGCTTGTACGTCACCGACGTGGGCGGGCTGGACGTCTCGTCCTTCCAGACGACCGTCATGCCCTTGTGCAGGTAGCTCTTGGCCTCCAGCCGCTCGCGCACCAGCTCCGCGTCGAACTTCAGCTTCTCGCCGAAAATCTCCGGGTCCGGTTCAAACGTGACGGAGGTGCCCGTGCCACGCGCGGCGCCATCCACCTTCAGCGTGCTGGTGGCCTTGCCGCGCGCGAACGTCTGCACGTGCTTCTTGCCGTGGAGCTTGATCTCCACGACGAGCTTGCGCGCCAGCGCGTTCACCACCGAGCTGCCCACGCCGTGCAGACCGCCGGAGTGGATGTAGTTGCCCTGCTCGAACTTGCCGCCCGCGTGAAGGGTCGTGAGGATGACCTCCACGGCCGGCTTCTTGTATTTGGGCATGATGTCAACGGGGATGCCACGCCCGTTGTCCACGATGGTGACGCTGCGGCCGTCCTTGTGGAGCGTCACCTCCACGGTGGTGGCGAAGCCGTTGATGACCTCGTCCACCGAGTTGTCGAGGATCTCCCACAGCAGGTGGTGATACCCCGTGCTGTCGGTGCCGCCGATGTACATGGCCGGGCGCTTGCGCACCGGCTCCAGGCCTTCCAGGACCTGGATGTCCGCGCCTGTGTAGGTTTCCTTCTTCGTCGCCATGGCGTCCTCTGCCTAGTCCTTCTTCTCGGGCAACGGGATGAAGGTGACGGCACGCGCCACCTCCTTCACGGCGTCGCGCTTCGACATCTCATGGCCCTTGCCGCCGCGGCCCGTCACCTCGTACTTCGCCGGGGACAGGTGCAGCTTGCGGCCCTTCTGCGTTTCGAACTCCAGCTTCGCGTCCTTCTGCGCGGGCGACACGGCGAGGAAGTCCACCACGCGGTCGCCGCCGTCCACCTTGATGACGGTGACGCCCTTGCCCGGGCCGGCCAGCTCGTTGACCTCCGCCACCTTGCACACCAGGGCGCTGGTCTTCTCCGTCAGCACCGCCAACAGGTCGCGGTCCGTCACCGGCTGCACGCCGATGATTTCGTCGCCTTCGCCCGTCTTCGCGTAGCGGCGGCCCGCGCGCGTGGAGACCTCCAGGTGCGGCTCCAGCAGGAAGCGCATGCCCATGCCCTGCTTCGTCACGCCCACCAGTTTCTGCGGGCGCGGCAGCCGCGCGTCCAGCGACAGGGCGGACACCACGCGCTCGCCGTCGTCGAACTTGAAGAACTTCTGCACCGGCTCGCCGTAGCCCGTGGAGGCGGGCACGTCGTTGAAGCGGGTGACGTACGCGGTGCCGAAGTTGCTGAACAGCACCAGGTTCGCCTTCAGGCTGCCGGCCAGCACCGCCATCACCGCGTCGCCTTCACGCAGGCGCGTGGTGGACGGGTCCTTCACCTCGCGCACGCGCTTGACCCAGCCGTCGCGGGTGATGACCACGTGCGCGTCCTCGTCCGCGATGAACGCCTCGGCGCTGAACTCCATCTCCTCGGAGCCCGCGCCGCCAATGCGCGTGCGACGCTTGTCGTTGTAGCGGGCCTTCATCTCGCCCAGTTCGTCCCGGACGGTGCCCCACACCTTGTTCTTGTCCTTGAGGATGCCCTGGATGCGCTTGATTTCGGCGCGCTTCTCCTTGAGCTCCTTCTCCACGACGAGAATCTCCAGGCGGGCCAGCTTGTAGAGCTTCATCTCCAGGATGGCGTCCACCTGGGCTTCATCCAGCTTGAAGCGGGCGATGAGCTTCCGGGCCGCGTCCTGCTTTCCTTCCGACGCGCGGATGATTTTGATCATCTCGTCGAGCGCGTCGTAGACCTTCTCGAAACCCTCCAGGATATGGACGCGCCGCAGCAGCTCGCCCAGCTCGTGCTCGAAGCGCTTCGTCACCACGTCGAAGCGGAAGGTGAGGAAGTACCAGAGGATGTCCCTGAGGTTGAGCCGCTCGGGCGTGCTCAACTCTGGCTTGTCCTTGATGGGTACCAGGCAGGTGAGGTTGACGCCGAAGTTCGTCTGCAGCGGCGTCTGCTTGTACAGGTACGCCATCACCAGCTCGGGGTTGGCGTCCTTCTTCAGCTCCAGGACGATGCGCACGTCCTTGGTGGATTCGTCGCGCACGTCGGTGATGAGCGGCAGCTTCCGCTCGCGCACCAGGTCGCCGAACTTGGCCACCAGCGTGGACTTGTTCACCGTGTAGGGGATGGAGGTGATGACGATTTGCTGGCCGCCTCGCTTGAGGTCCTCCAGCTTGTACTCACCACGGATGCGGATGCTCCCCTGGCCCGACTCGTAGATGTCGCGCAGCTCCTTCTTGTCGTTGAGGATCTGCCCGCCGGTGGGGAAGTCCGGACCCTTCACCCACTTGAGCAGGTCCTTCGTCAGGAGCTGCGGGTTCTCAATGAGCGCCACCAGCGCGTCCACCAGCTCGCCCAGGTGGTGCGGCGGGATGTTGGTGGCCATGCCCACGGCGATGCCCGTGGTGCCGTTCATCAGCAACTGCGGCACCCGCGCGGGGATGACCACCGGCTCCTGCAGCGTGCCGTCGTAGGTCGGCCGGAAGGCCACCGTCTTCTTGCCCAGCTCCGTCAGGAGCTCGCTGGACAGCATCGCCAGACGGCACTCGGTGTAGCGCATGGCCGCCGCGCCGTCGCCGTCGAGCGAGCCGAAGTTGCCGTGGCCGTCCACCAGCGGGTAGCGCAACGAGAAGTCCTGCGCCATGCGCACCAGCGCCTCGTAGATGGAGGCGTCACCGTGCGGGTGGTACTGACCCATGACACTGCCAACCACCTTGGCGGACTTCTGGTACTTGGCTTCGTGCGTCAGCCGGTGGTCGTGGAACATGCCGAACAGGATGCGGCGCTGCACCGGCTTGAGGCCGTCACGCACGTCCGGCAGGGCGCGCGAGGTGATGACCGACAGGGCGTAGTTGATGTACCGGCGGCGCGCCTCGTCCGCGAGCGAAGCCGGCACGGAGCCGTCGCCGTTGCCACCCGCGCCGCCGCCACTCCCGCCGCCACCGCTGCCTCCCCCGGCCCCCTGCTTCTTTCGCGATTTCGATTCGGCTTCTGCGAGCATGGTCGTCAATCCACAGGTGAGAACGCCCCGCACCCCGAACGCGGCGCGCGACCCGCGCACTCCTCACGTTGGGGGGCAGAGGTATGTAACAGGGCGCCGGGACTACCATGCCACCCTGACATTGGGAACGAATTCGGGGGGTTGCGCACTCTCCAACAGTGCCCACCTATACGTCTGTCCAGTCCTATTTGCCAGCAGAACCCCACTCCAACCCCGCGGAATTCCGAGGTCGGGGGCCTCCTGGCTGGGGCATGCGGCGGGACGGTGGGTGCGGGTAGGACAGGACGGCTCGTCCCCCTGGCGGCAGGTGGACGCCCTAGGGCGTCGCGTCGCGGGCCTTCCCCCACGAACCGTCCTTGAAGATGCGCACGCCCTTGCCGCTCCCGCCGCCAATCATTCCAGGAATGGTGGCCTGGAGCGGCTTTGCGCCGGGCGGCTGGTAGACGACGCGGGCCTTGCGAGCGGAGGGCAGGGCGGCGCTGGTGGCGTCCACCAGCAGGTAGATGGTTTCTCCGTCCACGTGGAGCCGCTCGGGGTCCTGGCGGTGGTTGAACTCGGCCAGCAACTCGCCGTCATCCACGGAGGAGGCCTCGCTGCCGAGCAGGCGGACCTTCACCCGCAGCCAGCTCACGGGCGGGGCGCCTTCCTGCTTCGCGTAGTCGCGCACGCCCTGGATGACGACGGCGACGTCGGCGCCGTTGCCGGGCGCATTCTTCGTCGCCAGGCGCAGGCCCGTCTGCTTGCTGTTGTCGGTGTCGAGCAGCAGCGTGGCGTTGGCGCAGCGGCTCTTGCACTCGTCGCCCCACGGCACCTTGTCGAAGCGCAGGCGCATGGCGAAGTCACTGCCTTGGGGGCCAATGACGGCGTTGACGATGACGGGACGCTCCCCGTCCGGAGGCGCGGCATAGCGGAAGGTGGCGCGCTCCTTGGCGGCGAAGGCGGTGCCGGCGAGCAGGGTGCAAAGGAGCAATGGGCGCTTCACGTGGAGACCTCCCCAGGGGCAAAAAGGGCCTATTCAAGAGGGAAGGGGCCCACCGCATCAAGTCCCGGGTGTTCGAGTGAGGCTTAGGTGGGGGAAGTCGCATGGTTTCGATGCGCGCGCAGGCTCAGGGGCGAAGCGCTGCCCGGGTGGCCCCGTGGCCCATCGCGGCCGGTCCGGCTCCGCGGGTGGCGTTGAGCCAGCCGCGCCAAGCTACCGGGGGCTTGGCTCGGTTCGGCACCGTCGCCGTTACCGCTACCTGACGGCGGGCCTTCGGTGTGGAGTGGGCGGTGGGAGGGCCGGCGCCCGAACTCAGCTCGTGGGGGTTATGGGCGTGCCTTGGCCGTGCCCTTCTGCCAGTACGTCGCGACGAGCACCGCCGCGAGGCGACGCTTGCTCATCGCGTCGCGAAGGGCGTCGAAATCCTTGTCGGTGTAGTCGACGGAATCGGGCCGCGTGGCCACGGCGAGATGCCTCTGGGGAGGCACAGCCGCGACAAGGCGACCTCCGGGGACCGGTCAGCGGTCGTTCAGTCCTCGTGGGCGCGCTTTCCGTAGGTCCCTGCGGTGAGCGTCTTGAGCGAGGCGCGGACGATGCCAGTGAGCACGTCGAGGTCGACCTTCGTGAGGTCCTTGATGTACAGGCATCCGGTGCCGGTCGTGTGCGGACCGAGCTTGGCGAGCGCACTGGCGTGGGCGCTGAGGCCGTCAGCGAGGTAGACGACGGTTGCCGCCTTGCGCGGAGAGAAGCCAGCGGCGGGTGCGGTGCCACGGTGGCCGCTCGCGTACTGGTACGCGTACTCTCCGAACCCGACGATTGAGGGACCGAACATCTTCGGCTCGAGCCCGGTCACCTCGCGCATCAAGTCGAGAAGCACCTGGGCGTCGCGACGGCGCCCTGCAGGCGTCACGTTAGCGAGGAACGCCAACGGATCGGCATCGGTCCACGTGGTTGGCATCGCGCCCATTGTGCTCACTGGTTGAAGGAAACGTCCACGGCCGCCGTCACGTCCTTCGACGAGCGTGCCGTGTCGCCCTCGGTGAGCCGCGCTTGGCGGACTTTCGAAGCGAGCAGCGCCTCGCCGCTGCGGACAGTTTGGAGTGCTTCGACGATGGTGTCGATGGGCGGGGTGTCGTCATCGAGAGGACGTTAGGCGCCTCCTGCGCGCAGCTCGTGATGGCCATGCGCCCCGCGTCCTCAATTGGATCTGGACTGACGTGCCAACTCCGCAGCGCCGCTTCTCTGACGTGCCAAGATTTCGAGGCCACCGGGCTCACCATTCTTCGGAGGGCCACTTTCTGGCAGTTTACTGTCGGCATCCGCTTCACAGTGAATGCGTGGCGATGCGGTGCTCGCGGGCTTGAAGGCGAAGCGCCAACGCTCCTGACTCGACGCCTGGACTTCGTGGATACGCGGCAGGCGAAGGGCTCCTGCCGGGCGCGATTCAATAGACAGGCACGCACTCACCGGAAACGTGACCTCGGTGTGAACGCCCGTTGGACGCTCGACACCGGTCACCGCCGCGCGGCATGTCAGGCCCGGCTACTTCCTCGGCCGCATTCGGAACGCGACGAAGGCATCCACGTTGTCGAAGGCGAAGTACGGGTTCTTCTTCCGCACCGCCTCCATGGACGTCACCGGGACGTCCGCGTAGTCGTGGCCCGGAAACAGCTTCGCCGTGTCGGGCACCTTCGCCAGCACCTGGGACAGGGAGCGGTACATGTCCTCCGGGTTGCCGCCCTTCAAGTCGCACCGGCCGCAGCCGTTGATGAACACGGTGTCCCCGGAGACCAGCGCATCGCCAGCCAGCAGGCAGTGCGAGCCCGGCGTGTGCCCCGGCGTGTGCAGCGCATGGAACACCTGCGAGCCCACGCGCACGTCGTCGCCGGGCCCCACGGGCCGCAGCGCGCCGCCCAGCTCGCGTAGCTCCGGCGAGAACTGGACCTCCTCCCGCTGCGCGTACACGGGCACGTCCCACATCGACAGCAGGTCGGGCAGTCCGTTGATGTGGTCGAAGTGACAGTGCGAGACGAACGCGCCCACCACGCGCTTTCCATCCGCCTTCACCGCCTCCGCGATGGCGTCCACGTCCCACGCGGGGTCCACCACCACCACCTCGTCTGAGTCCCGGGGCCCCACCAGGTAGACGAAGTTGTCCATGGGCCCGAGCTTGAGCTGCCGCACGTACGGTTCACGCATCGCGATATCCTCCTCCGCTTCAGGCTCCACTCTAACGTCCAGGGTTTGAAGGCGCGGGCCGATTCCCTCTTTCCGGGCCCTGGACGAACGATTCGCGATCACCTCCGCCCGGGCCGCGCGCGCTGCCCAGTGGTGTGACGGAGCTGCCGGACCTGCTGTCGATGTGGGACGTGCCGGTGTTCGCACAGCGGGAGGAGGTCCAGTACTCCCCGGAGCTGCGCGAGCTGGGCGGCGCGCTGCGGCCCCTGGGGCCGGAGGATGACGTGCGCGTCGGGCCTGAGACGTTCCAGGCACTGCACACGCCGGGCTCGCATTACCTGCTGGCCGGTGACGCGCTGGTGTCCGGGGACACCGTGTTCATCAATGGCTGCGGCCGGTGTGACATGAGCGGAGGCAACCCGGAGGACATGTACCGCTCCCTGTCCCAGGTGCTGGCGAAGGTGCCCGATAGCGCGAAGCTGTTTCCGGGCCACGACTACGCGGGCGTCCCGATGGCCTCCATGGAGACGGTGCGGCGGAAGAACCCGTGCTTCGCCTTCGACAACGTGGATGCCTTCGTCGCGTTCCGCATGCGGCCGAGGAAGGATTGGCCTGTGCCGCGCCGCCGGTGTCTGGCTGCCAACGGGGCCTCACACCGACGACACGTTTACCCTGAATGCGTGCCTGTTTATTGAATCGCGCCCGGCAGGAGAGGGGTTTTCTCCTGCCGTGTTTCCTCGCAGTCCAGGCGTCGAGTCAGGAGCGTTCTCATGTTCCAGGAGCAGCTTTCTCCCCAGTCGCAGCAGATGTTCGGTGAGTCGTTCAAGGAGCGGGTCGTCGAAGCCGTTCGCGAGCAGATTGTCTCCGCGATTGAGGACCGGCTCGGCCGCGAGGTGCGTGAGCGCGTGGGGGAGGCCATCCGCCACGCGATGTTCGAGCGCGGCGGTGGGATGCCGCAGGGGTATGGGATGATGCCCCAGGGCTACGGCATGCCGGAGCCGGAGCGCATCGCGGACGCGCTTTGTTCCCGCCTGTCGGAGACGCTGCGCGAGCGCATCGCCTCCGTGGTGCATGAGCGCATCCGCGACGGCATCCGCGAGCGGCTGGCCGAGTGCGTGCGCGCGGCGCTGTTCGAGCAGTGGCAGATGTCCTCCCACGGCTTCGGCGCCCCGGATACCGAGCGGCTGGCGGAGGCGGTGCGCACCCGCCTGCTGGAGTCCCTGCGCGAGCGCATCAACACCGCCGCGCATGACGGCGTGCGCGAGGCCCTGCGCGAGCGGCTGGCGGACACGCTGCGCTCGGTGATGTCGGAGCGCATGCCCGGCTTCAGCCCCCACGAGGCGGAGCGGCTGGCGGACGCCATTCGCGGGCGCCTGGCCGAGGCCCTCCACGAGGGACTGGTGTACAGCCTGCGTGAGCGCGTGCGCGAGGCCCTGCGCGAGCGGCTGTCCGACGGGCTCCGTGGCGTCATGACGCGCCAGTGGGGCGGCATGGCCGCCGGCGCGTTCGACCCCGAGCGCATCGCGATGACCCTGCAGGACCGGCTGTCCGAGGGCCTCCGTGAGCGCATCAACTCGGCGGTCCGCGAGCGCGTACGCGAGGTGCTGCGGGAGCGCATGGGCGAGATGCTGCGCGGCGCCATGGCCCGTCACCGGGGCATGATGGGGCAGGGCGGGATGATGCCGCAGGGCATGATGATGGGGCAGGGGATGCAGGACGTGGAGCGCCTGGCGGACGCCATCCGCACGCGGTTGGCGGACTCCCTGCGTGAGCGGTTCATGAGCAGCATGCGCTCGGAGCTGGACTCGGCGCTTCGCTCGCAGCTCCCCGAGGCCGTCCGGTCCGCGCTCGGTGAGGCGATGCGCGCCGGTCCGTCCATGATGCCGATGCAGCAGGGCGGTGGTTCCGTCGACCCCGAGCGCATCGCGAGCGCGGTGCGTGAGAGCGTGAGCGCCGACGTCCGCGAGCGCGTGGGCGAGATGGTCCGCGAGCGCGTGTCCGAGGTCGTCCGCAACGAGCTGTCCAACGGCGTGCACGCCCCGCAGGCGTGATGCGCCGTCTCCTCGGAGGCGCGGTGGTGAGGTCCGCCGCCCGCCTCCGGGGAGGCATTCTCCCCTTCGTCGAGCGATGGCACTCAGTCCTCCCAGGGGGGGCTTGCGCCATCGTGCGAAGACGGCCTTGACCTCTTCGGGCGAGGCCGAGATGTACTGGGGCCACAGGGCCCATTTCTTGTGCGGGTAGCCGAGCAGGTTGTTCAGCGTGTTGTTGATGGCGCGGCTCTGCGCCTTGCCATCATCCCACACGGGCCATGACGCGAGGATGGCGGCCTTCGCTCGGTCGAATCCGAACAGGGCCGGGAACTCCCAGTCAGGGAAGAACGGCCCTTCGACCGCGGCACGAAGACATTCCTGGATGATCTGCTCGTCGCGCGTCATGCCCCGCAGTCCATGCGCGCGGCGAGGAAGCGGCCGCGCTCAGGGCGCCCAGTACATCGGTCCGCCGTTCCAGGTGGTCGTGATCTCCATCTGAGGTGTGGCGTTCCAGGGCGACGGCGTGGTGAAGCCGAGTCCGACGCCCGCGGGCTGGTCCGTGCATCCGGACGTGAGGAGGGCACCGGCCATCAGGACGGTCCAGGACAGCGAGCGGGGGGAAGGGTGTCGACGCAGTTGCACGTGGGGTTCTCCTCGAGGGTGGCGCATCACGGCGCCGTTGCGGACTTGGACGTTTCGAAGGGGTAGCGCTGGAGCGCGAGCACCGCGCCGCTCGGGTCGGCGATGAGCGCGAGCGAGCCACCCCGTGCGTCCGGGCGCGGGGCCATCAGCACGCGGCCCCCCAGGGCCTGGGCCCGTGAAGCGAGCGTCGCGGGGTCCTTCACGCGGACATAGGTGAGCCAGTTGGGGCGCGCGCCTTTCACCGGGTTGGCCAGCACGCCGCCTCGGGGATGCTGTCCCTGGGCGAGGACGTAGTGGGGCCCGCCGCCGAGTGGACGATCTCGGACCTCGTAGCCCAGGAGCTCCTTGTAGAAGTCCGCCGCGGCGACGGGGTCCTGGGCCAGGTACTCCATCCACAAGAACTGGCCCTCATCCGGCACGCCCGTATCGGCCGGATCTCCGGGCCGGGAGCGCACGAAGCCCACCGCCGCGCCCTGCGGGTCGGCGACCACCGCGGCCCGGCCGATGTTCCGCACGTCGATGGGGCCGTCGAGCGCCTTGCCGCCGCGCGCGCTTACTTCGGTGACAGCGCGGTCCACGTCGGGCACGGAGAGGTAGCCGAGCCACAGCGCGCCTTCGCGTTTCTCGGCGGCGTTCGCCGGATGGACGATGCCGCCAATCCAGCGCCCCTGGGCGCGGATGAGGGAGTAGGGGCGGAGGCCGCCTCGGATGTCCACGAACTCCCATCCGAACAGGTCGCGATAGAAGCGTTTCGCGGCGGCGGGATTGTCGGTGACGAGGTCGTGCCAGACGAACTTGCCGTAGAGCGGAGTGGGCGACAGGGGGATGTCCTCGCGGGCCGCGCTGTCAGGCGCGGACGCGCACCCGGCCTGGGTGGCGACCGTGCCGCCCACGGCGCACACGCTGGTCAGCAGGAGTCCGCCGCGAAGCCACGCGCGCCACGTGCCAGGAAGTCTCATCGTCTCTCCTCGTGCCGCGTCCGGAGCCGCTCGCGGGCTGGATGGCCGGCGGGCTCGGAGGTGGACGGGACAGGACGGGCCGGAGGCCTCGATATGAGGCGGCAGCCTTCACTCGACAACCCACGGGGGGCGTCCGCACGACCGTGGGAGGGGCCGCTGTGTCCGGCGCGACGCCGTCCGGCCCCCGCGCGCTACACCCGCCGCGCCCGCGCTGTGATGGAGGGCCGCTGAACGGCGGCGGACTCCTGCGTCATCCGCGTGTGGGAATCTCGCGAAAGGCCATTCCTTCCAGACCGAGCTGGCGCACTGTCTCCATGAACCGTTCAGTGCAAACGATGACGGTGGCGTAGTCCCCTACGCGGAAGACATCGCGGTCGATGGGCAGGGATGCTGCGTCGAGAAGGGGCGCGTCCGGCAATCGAAGCGTGACCCGGCCGCAGGCGTCGCATGGTGGAGCGAGGTCGGAGGGAAGGCAGTCCGCATGGAGTCGGCCGCGCGGTTCGATTTGGAGTTCCAGCAACTCCGGCGGCTCCTTCTGGCGAAACCTCAATTCCGTCTTGCAGCCGAGCAGCCCCCTGACGCCTTCGGCTTGAAGCCGCTCGAGGGCATCCCGTCGCACGACCCACAGAATATCCCCCTGTGACGTCAGTGGGCCGAATCGCCCAGAGGCTGTGCCTTCAAGAGGCCCCAGATGCGTGCCTGGCGGAAGTGGCACGCCAGGGGGCACCCAGGGGCGAACCAGCGCTCGCAGTTGCGCGAGCTCCGAAACGGGAACAGGCCAGGGGCGCACGAAGCGTGACCGCTCGGGCACGTGAGACAGGTCCACCCCTGGGTACTGGTGCCCGGCCCCACCCCACGTGACTCCACAGGCATCGCACTTCACGCCGGGCAGGCGCCACTTGTGTGTGGCGTCGAAGCTGCCGTTGAAGGACGGAGTCCGCTCCTCGCGTATCCAGAAGAACCGCATCATGCACTCAATCTCTCAAGTACCTGGCTTGGAATGGTAGGCGCGAATGGGCCCGCCCATGAGCTGGAAGCGGTAGATGAGTTCGCCGGCGTGCTTGAAGATCTCCTCGGGGCTTGCGTTCTCGTTGCGGAGTCTGAACTCGCGCCAGGCTCGGTTCCATGCCCCGCCACTCTCTCCCCCTTTGTGAATCCGCTGATGAATGTCTCGAGGAATCGGAAGTGTGTAGTCGTGAATCCTGAGCCCTCTATCCCTGAACCACTCCGCCAGGTCTCTGGCCTGGGGGAAGATGTGGTGCTTCTCCCACCGCCCGGCTGTGAGCCCACGTGAAGGTGGCACCACCCAGCCGGCAGCGCCGTTCCAGTTGGGGAACACCATGACGGCGCCCCGTGGAAGGTTCTGGCCTCCTCCCCAATTCCTTCGGGGACCGCGCCCAGGCGCCGCAGCCGCCGCGGGAGGACGCGCAGGCGGGAATCGCGCCAGTTCCACAGCTCCAGGCACGTCTTCGCAGCGATAGAGTCCGCACGCGTCGCCATGACACAGCAGTGAGCCGCAATGGGCATCATCTGCGGTGGTGCACATCTCCTCCGCGGACTCCCACGCCTCGGGCGCGGGCATCCTCGCGGCGTTGGAGCACCCCAGAAAAGACAGCGCGAGCACCGAGAATGCAGAGACCAGAAATGTCCGCATCATCGGAGAAGTCTATCGCGTGGTTGATAGCCGGAGGCGCTACACCCGTCGCGCCCGCGCCGTGATGGAAGGCATCTGGAGCCCCTTGGGCCTGGCGTGCAGGGACGTGTACGCCGCCACCGCCAGCAGTCCGATGGCGATCAGCGACCACAGCGCCGCCCACACCACGGCGGGCACGTAGGTGAGGTCCGCCAGGAGCGCCGCGTCACTCTGCGAGCGCACCGCGCTGTTCCACAAGTCCGAGCGCAAGTCGAACAGCGCATACAGCGCCGTGAAGGCCGCGATGAACAGGTTCAGCGCGTCAACCACCCCATCCGGCAGGAACTTCGCGCCCAGGGCCAGCACCACGGCCGTGCCCAGGCAGAAGAGCAGGGTGAAGCCGTCCCCCGCGTACACCAGGCCCATGACGGTGAGCCACACGCTGGCGGTGCCCAGCACCCAGCGGCGGAGCCGGAAGCGGAAGGTGGCCAGCATCAGCCCCGCGCCCGCCACCGCGCTGCCCAGGTACCCCCCCGAGTAGACGGCCACCTTGGCGAACAGCCCGGGCGGCAGGCGAGACAGGCAGGAGCCCGACTCGTTGGCCGCCAGGTGGATGCGGTCCACGGAGCCGCCCACCAGCAGCGTCGCCAGGGCGTGCCCGCTCTCGTGCATCATCACCACCAGCACCTTCATGGGCCACAGGGCGGGTGAATCCCAGAAATACCAGCCCACCCCCAGCATGAGGGCGAGCAAGGCCAACCGGCCGAAATCGAGCTGTGCACCGCTGGCGGTCCGCATCGGTCGCTCCCCTCCTGGGACACCCCAACACTTAATCCGGGTTCGTCTTCCACGAAAAAGCCCGGCCTCCTGGCCGCGAAGCGTCACGGCGAAGGGATTCGCTTGCGGGCGCCGGACGGAGTAGGGAGGGGACACCATGAAGAAGACGCTCCTCCTTCTGTCGCTCGTGGCTGCCCCCGCTCTGGCCGGGGAAGGCAAGTGGACTCCCCAGCAGGTCCTGGAGCTGGACCCGGCGTGGCTACGCGCCCAGGGCCTCCAGGTCTCCCCCAAGAAGCTCTGGGACCCGAAGCGTGGCACGGGCCTGCTTGCGGGCGCGGTCAACGTCGGCGGGTGCTCGGGCGCGTTCATCGCCGCCTCGGGGTTGGTCATCACCAACCACCACTGTGCCTTCGGCGTCATCCAGGAGCACAGCACGCCGCAGCGCGACCTCATCACCCAGGGCTTCCTCGCCTCCAAGCGCGAGGACGAACTGCCCGGCAAGGGCTCGCGCGTCCAGGTCCCGCGCAGCTTCACCGATGTGACGAAGACGGTGCTCGCCGCGGTGCCCGCGGACGCGGACGACATCACGCGCTACAAGGCCATCGAGCGGAAGCAGAAGGAGCTGGTCGCCGAGTGCGAGAAGCGCCCCGCCACCCGCTGCCAGGTGGCCACCTTCGATGGCGGCGTCAACTACACGCTGGTGGATGCGGTGGAGCTCACCGACGTGCGGCTCGTCTACGCGCCGCCGCGCGCGGTGGGTGAGTACGGCGGCGAGGAGGACAACTGGATGTGGCCGCGCCACACCGGTGACTTCGCCATCCTTCGTGCGTACACCGCGCCGGACGGCACCTCCGCGCCGTACAGCGACAAGAACGTCCCCTACAAGGCGGAATTCTTCTTCCCGCTGGCCACCCAGGGCGTGAAGCCCAACGACTTCGTCATGGTGCTGGGCTACCCGGGCATGACGTACCGCGCGCTGCTCGCGGAGGAGATGGCCGAGCGCCAGTCCCGCCTCTACCCGCGCATGCGCGACGTGTTCGGCGAGGCCATCCGCATCCTCGAAGCGGAAGGGGAGAAGGACCCCGCGGGCAAGATTGCCGTCGCCTCGCAGCTCAAGGGCCTGCACAACGTCTACAAGAACTCGGGCGGTCAGCTCGCCGGCCTGAAGCGCGGCCACATCGTGGAGAAGCAGCGCGAGGCGGAAGCCGCCGTCGCGGTGTGGGCCAAGAAGGCGGGCGCGAAGTGGCAGCCGGCGCTGGACGCGCGGGCCGCGCTGCTCGTCGAACAGTCCGCCATCGCGAAGTCCTTCGACCGTGAGTTCCTCCTGGCCGCATCGTCGCGCCTGGCGCGGGGCCCGGCCCTGGCGGTGGTGGTGTCGCGGCTGGCCGCGGAGCGCGCGAAGCCGGACCTGGAGCGCCGCCCGGAGTACATGGAGCGCGAGCACGTCCGCATCAAGGACCGGCTGGAGCGCGACCAGAAGAACCTGTTCCTCCCCGCCGAGCGTCAGCTGCTGCTGGCCTTCGTGCGCCGCGCGCAGGCGCTGGGCGCCGAGGAGCGCATCGCCGCGGTGGACAAGCACTTCGGCAAGACGTTCTCGGAGAAGGACGTCCTGGCGAAGATTGACGCCATGTACGCGGGCTCCAAGGTGCTGACGCTGGACGAGCGCATGAAGATGGCCACCGAGTCGGTGGGCCAGCTCGAGGCGCGCAAGGATCCGCTGCTCGCGTTCGGCCTGGACCTGGCGAAGGAGCAGGCCGCGCTGGACGAGGTGAAGGACAAGCGCCAGGGCGCCGCGCTGCGGTTGCGGCCGGAGTGGCGCAAGGCGGTGCTGGCGCACGCGGGCAAGCCGGTGGCCCCCGACGCCAACAGCACGCTGCGCGTCAGCTTCGCCAAGGTGCAGGGCTACGCGCCGCGGGACGGCGCCATCTACACGCCGCAGACGACGCTGTCGGGCATGCTGGCCAAGCACACCGGCGAGGAGCCCTTCGACGTGCCGGAGAAGGTCTCCAAGGTCGCCGAGGCGAAGCGCTTTGGCGCGTGGCAGGACAAGAAGCTGAAGGACATCCCGGTGAACTTCCTGTCGGACGCGGACACCACCGGCGGCAACTCCGGCAGCCCCACCGTCAACGGCAAGGGCCAGCTCGTGGGCGTCAACTTCGACCGCGTCTGGGAGAACGTGGCCAACGACTTCGGCTACAACCCGGACGTGGCTCGCAACGTCAACGTGGACGTGCGCTACATCCTCTGGATGCTGGACCAGGTGGAGGACGCGGACGTGCTGCTGCGCGAGCTGGGCGTGCGCAAGGGCCCGCCGGTGGCGGGGGAGACGCGCTGATGTCGGACGCGGGGGACGGCTCGCTTCCTTTTCCGGTCTTCAAGCCGGAAGAGCGCGTGTGTGGCAATTGCAAGCTGTTCAGCCCGCAGTCGGTGGATGAGCGCCGGGGCTGGGTGGGCGCGTGCCGGCTGCACTCGTGGCGGGGCAACTTTCCCCCGTCCGCGCCCATTTGCGACAAGTACACGCCTCGGGGAAGCGCGGCCCCCTCAGCGGTTGCACCCGCGCGCGAGCGGACCGCGCGCAGCGTGGCGCCGGTGGTGGTGCGGCGTCGCGCGGACCCCAACGACGTGGTGGACCTGGAAGGGTTGAGCATGACGCGTGAAGAGCTGATGGACATCTTCCGGGAGGCGTCCGGCTTGCTGGACGCGCCGCCCCTGGCCAACAAGTGGGAGGGCGGCACGATGCGGCTGGTGCCCGCCAACACCGAGCTGCAGCCCAAGGACCTGCCCATCGACAGCCTGTTCCACAAGGTCGTCATGGTGCGCGACAGGCTTCGGGTGCTGGAGCAGAAGCTCAACGCGCACCCGAAGCTGTCGGACGCGGAGAAGGTGGAGATGCAGAGCTACATCACCCGCGTCTACGGCTCGCTCACCAGCTTCAACGTCCTCTTCAAGGAGAAGGCGGACCAGTTCGTCGGCTCGAAGAGCGAGGACTGAGCCCGTCCCTGGCCCTCAGGGCTGCTGGCCGCGCTCTTCCATCAGGGAGAGCGTGCGCTGGCGGGCGCGGTGGAGCGTGCTCTTCACCGTGCCTTCGGGGATGCGCAGCAGCCGGGCGATTTCCGGGTAGCTCAGGCCGCGCACCTCGCGCAGGTAGAGCACCTGGCGCTGCTGCTCGTTGATGTCCTCCATCGCCTCACCGAAGTGGCGCTCCATCTCCGCGCCCACGGCGAGGGCTTCGGGGGACAGGGGCTCCTGGACGTCGTGGCTCAGCCTGTCTCGGCGCTTGCGCGCCCGCAGCCAGTTGATGCTGCTGTTCACCATGACCCGGTGCAGCCAGGTGCTCCACGCCGCGCGGCCGCCGTAGCCGGGGGCGCGGCGAGCGAGCCGGGCGAAGACGTCCTGCACCACGTCTTCAGCGTCGGCGGTATCACCGACGATGCGTCGGGCAATGGCCAACGCGCGAGGGCGGTGCTCGGTATACAACTCGGACAGCGGCGGAAGCGCGCATGCGTGCATGACGGGTGCTCTCCTGACACGCCGGGGTGGACGTACAGGACATGGAACGAATGAGCTGCCTGAAGGGTCTATCGCCCTTCAGGGCCATGCACCGTGGGCCACATTTTCCCGGGGCGGGGGCGTCCATCCGCTGACACCCCCACCTCCCTGGAAGACGGCCTCTACTCCTGCTCGTCCTGCTTCGTGAGGCCCCAGTCCTTCAGCCGCTTGAAGAGGGTGGAGCGGGCCACGCCCAACTCGCGGGCCACGCGCTCGCGGTTGTTGTTGTACCGCCGCAGCGCCGCCTCGACGATTTGACGCTCCAGCTTCTCCAGCATCTGCTCCAGCGTCATCCCCGGCGGCAGCTCCGGCACGGCGATGCCCGTCTCGCGGTTCAGCTCCTGGTCGAAGGAGATGTCCCCCGCGTCGATGAGGGGCCCCTTGCGCAGCAGCAGCGCGCGGTGCACCACGTTGCGCAGCTCGCGGATGTTGCCCGGCCACGCGTGGTGCTGGAGCCGCTCCAGGGCCGCGGGTGTGAAGCGCACGGACTGGCCACGCGGGGCGTAGGTGCGCACGAAGTGCTCGGCCAGTGAGCCCAGGTCCGCCTTACGGCTGCGCAGCGGCGGCAGGTGCAGGGGGATGACACAGAGCCGGTAGTACAGGTCCTCGCGGAAGCGGCCCTCGCGCGCCGCCGCCAGCAAGTCCCTGTTGGTGGCCGCCACCACGCGCACGTCCACCGTCTGCGGGCGGCTGGCGCCCACGCGCTTGATTTCGCCGCCTTCCAGCGCGCGCAGCAGCTTGGCCTGCAAGTCCAGCGGCAGCTCGCCAATCTCGTCCAGGAAGAGGGTGCCTCCGTCGGCCTCCTCGAAGGCGCCCTTGCGCGCGCCCATGGCGCCGGTGAAGGAACCCTTCTCATGGCCGAAGAGCTCGCTCTCGATGAGCTCCTTGGAGATGGCCGCGCAGTTGACGGGCACCAGCGGCCGGTTCGCCCGCTGCGAGCAGGCGTGGATGGCGCGGGCCACCAGCTCCTTGCCGGTGCCGGACTCGCCCAGAATCGTCACCGCCGCGGAGGACGGGGCCACCCGCTCAATCAACTCCGAGAGCTGCCGCACCGACGGGTCGCCGCCGATGATGCCGTGGAAGGACGTGGGCTCCTTGCGCGTGGTGGGCGCGGCAGGCTCCAGCACCAGCTCCGTCTCACCCACGCGCAGCACGGTGGGCAGCGGGACTTCCGCCTCGAAGACGCGCACCGGGCCCATCCACGTCCCGTTGGTGGAGCGCAGGTCCACGACGTGGAAGGTGTTGTCGCGCCGGGTCACCTTCAGGTGCCGGCTGGAGGCGAAGCGGTCCTGGAGCACCAGGTCGCAGCCGGCGTCCTTGCCCGCGGTGAAGCCTTCACCCGTGAAGCGGTGCACGGACTCATTGAGGCCCTGCTTCACCCGCACCTGCGCGGGCTGCCAGCGCGGGGCCTGCGTGTCGCGGGACTGGACGGACGTCGTGTGGCCCACCTCGGTGGTGACGTCCGCGCCTTCGCTGCCGCCGCTGATGCGGAACACCGCGCGCCATTGGCCCAGCGCCAGGTCCGCGCCGTCTGGCAGCTCGCCGTGGGTGATGGACTGGCCGGCGACGGTGGTGCCCTTGCCGGACAAATCCTCCACCCGGCAGCGCTCGCCGTCCCACAGCAACGCGACCTGGAGGCGGCTCACCTCGGGGTCTGGGATGGCGACGTCGCTCTGCTCGCCGCGTCCGAGCACCAGCCGTGCCCGGTCCACCCCCACCCGCAACACCTCCTCGCCACGACGAAAGAACACCAGCTCCGGCATCCCAGCCCTCTCAGCAGTCCAGCGCCTGAGAGCGCTTTACACGCCCTGGTGTTCGGCTTTCAACCCCGCGCCCGGAGGAGGGCGCGGGGGAGCGGGCGCTCAGCGCCGCGGGAGGAACGTCGGCCGGTTGAGGAAGCCGGCGAGCCGGGCGGCGCGGAAGCTGGGGTCCGTCTTGTCCGGCGGGAGGATGGTGACGCCCGCGCCCACCAGGCCCAGCCGCTTCTGGAACTCCGGGTCCAGCTTGATGTTCACATCCATGCCGGGCTCGCTGTACTCCAGGCGCTTGCCCAGCTTCAGCGTGCCAGTGGCCACTGCCTCCAGCTCGTTGCTCTTCAGGCGCAGCGACTCCACCGTGCCCAGTCCCTTGACGAACTGGATGCGCCCGGTGAGCGCGCCCAGGTCGATTTGCGGCAGGTCCATGGGCACCGCCGTGCCGCCTCCCATGGGGATGGCCACCTTGCCGCTCTTGATGACCATGTTCCGGGTGTCCAGCGTCAGCTCACCGTTGGCCTGGGACAGGTCCGGTTGCGCGCCACTCTTGGGCATCGTCAGCGACAGGGCCGCGTTCAGCTCGCCGTCCAGGTCCATGCCGGTGAAGGCCGGCAGGTTGCCGCCGGAGGCCTGGAGCCCGTCCGCCGTCACCTTGACGCGCGTGTCACCCAGCAGGCCCACGGAGGCGCTCAGCGTGCCGCCCATGACGCTGGCGCGCAGCGCGATGCCCGGCGGGAAGAGGGCGGGGCGCAGCGCCACGCTGTCCAGCACCAGCGGCTCGCCCAGCTCCGCGGCGCCCAGCATGCCTTCGCCCCGCGCGAGGGCCGCCACCGTGTCCGCGCTCAGCGGCTGGGGCGGCTTGCTCACGCGCACGTTGGTGGCGGTGATGCCCGCCAGGCCAGGGCGCAGCGAACCGATGCGCACCGCGAGCCCCGCCTGGGCCGCTTCGCTGACCAGCCGCTTGCGGATGGCGTCGTACGGGAAGGTGACGAGCAGGCCCACGACGAAGGCCACCACCGCGAACGCGGCGTAGCCGAGGAGAATCTTCCAGCGGGCGGCTTTGGAGTCAGTGGACATGGGTCAGGGCTTCATCCGGTAGGTGGCGACAGTGGTCCACGCCGTCAGCGTGTCCGACGCGGGACGCGGCTCGATGCGCAACAGCTTCACCTTCACCACGCCGGGGCCGCTCTCCACCGTCTGCAGGAAGTCGGTCAGCTTGCGCAGGTCCACGTCCGTGAAGGTCAGCTCCACGGCGCTCTCCACGATTTTCCCGTCGCCGATGCCCACCTCGCCCTTGGGCGTCATGTTGGGCACCTGGAGGCCGGCCAGCGTCGCCTTGTCCTCGATGTAGCTGATGAGCTGCACGTTGCTGGACCTGAGCTGCTGCTCCACCGACTGACGGTTGGCCTGCGCCTCGCGGAAGCTGGCGGCCAGCGTGTTCACTTCCTGCAGCTTGGTCAGCTTCTCCTCGGTGCGCTTGCGGTACCCGGACGCGCTGTTGGTGAACGTCATCACCACGGCGAACAGGACGAACACCAGCACCGCCGCGCCGGCGATGGACACCATGCGGCGCTCGCGGTCGCTGAGCCGCTCGAACCACGTCTGGACGGGGGCGAAGACTTCCTGAAGCTTGGCCATGGTCAGCTCTCTCCTCCCTGCTCACCAGGGCATTGCACCTGCACGTCCAGGCGGAAGGACATCTTGCTGCCGTCCCGCGTCTTCTCCACCTTGCCCTGCCGGACGTCCTTGAAGCAGTCGTGGTTCTTGATGGCGTTGGACAGCGTGTCGATCTGCTTCGAGGAGTCCGTCTCACCCTCGAGGATGACGCGGCTCAGGTCGATCTGGATGCGGGTGAACTTCACCGGCATGTCGTCCGGAACGCGCCCCGTCACCTCCGCCAGGAGGTTGACCGCCGTCAGCCGGGGCAGCGCCGCCGCCGGGCTCTCCACGCCCGCGAGCATGTTGAGCGCGCGGTTGTAGTCCTTCTCGCACCGGCCCAGGATTCGCTGGGTGGTGTCACACAGCACGGCGTCCACCTGCGCCTCGCGCCGCGCCAGCACGGAGTTGCGCACCACGCCGAACGCGATGAGCAGCAGGATGAGCGTGGCCGCGAAGGACGCCAGGAGCCCCAGCTTGTCCTTCATGTAGTCGAAGTCGCCCTTGAAGGCGAACTCGCCCCGGCGCAGGTTGAAGCGCGGCGCGCGCACGCCCGCCGCGTTGCCGCGCAGGGACAGCGAATACGCCTGGGCCGCCACGGGCTGCTCCGCCGCGGGAATCGCCTTCGCGTCCGCGGGCAGCGCCAGCACCCGCACCGGCAGATTCAAGTCCCGGGAGAGTTGCTCGGCGATACCCGGCAGCTTCGCGGTGCCACCGCACAGCACCACCGCGCCCACCTGCTGACGGGTGCGGGCCGTGAAGGCCTTGAGAGTGGGGCGCAGCTCGCGCAGCATCGGCTGCAGGCCGCGCACGAAGGCCGCCGCCGCGCGCTCCGCGTCCGGGCCCTGGGCCGCGCTGGCCACCGCGCCGTGCTGCTCCTTCCAGTGGTGCGCCTCCGCCAGCGACGTCTGGAACTCCGTCGCCAGCGCCTTGCTCAAGTCCTTGCCGCCGCCGGAGAAGGTGCGCGCGAACTGGACGCCCTCACCGGGCTTGCCCACCGACACGGAGGTGCGCTCGTGGCCGATGTCTACCACCGCCACCGCGCCACCTTCACCCGTTCCTTGGAAGAGGCCCGGGTGCTGCTGGAACAGGTTCTGGTAGGTCAGGCCCGGGTGCGTGACGATGCGCGGGTCCACCTTCAGCTCGGACAGCAGCGCCAGCAGCTCCGCCAGCTCTTCCTTGCGCACCACGCCCACCAGCAGGTCGCTGGCCTTCTCCTTGCCTTCGCCGTCCTTCAGGCCCACGACCTGGTAGTCATAGACGACGTCGGAGATGTCGAAGGGAAGCTGGCTGCCGACCTCGAAGGGCAGCGTCGCCTCGATGCGCCTGGCGTCGGAGAACGGCAGGCTCAGCGAGTGCGTGGTGAGCGCGGGGCCGGGCAGGGCGATGACAATCTGGTCCACGTTGCCCGGCGGGAGCTGGCCCAGCAGCTCCTGCACCGCGGCTCGCAGCGTGTCGGCACGCTCGCCCTCCTGGGCACGCCGGACCTCGGCGAACCCATGGGTGGTGTGCGTCTTCGTCTTCGCCTCCAGCACCACGCCCTTCACGGCGTGACTGCCGAGGTCCAGGCCAAGGATACGGGCCATGCTATTCCTCTCTCCAGTACAGGAGCCGGCCCAGAGTGTCGTCGAGCCGGATGACGGCGGTCAGCGTCTTCTGCACGCTGCCCGCTTCTCCCACAGATTTGATGGTGAAGGTCTGACTCTTGTCGCCCACGAGCCGGTTGCCCGCGACGTTGGACTTCACGGCCGGGTCGACCAGGATGCCCGCGGCTTCCACCACCGCGACGAAGTCCTGCACGGACATCCCGAAGAAGCTGAACATGCGCGCGGCGCGCACGCGTTCGATGAGCTCGTTGAGGAACACCGGGTCCCTCAGCCGCGGGTCCGGCCGCGTCTGGTCCGCCACCGACATGATGGCCAGCCCCATCATCACCGGGTCGTCGGTGTTGATGTTGGGCCGGCGGTTGATGTCCGGATAGACGGTGAGGCGGTCCCGGAACGCCGCCATGAACTGGTCGTTGACGCCGTGGACCCGGTACAGCTCGTCCACGCTGTCGAAGCGCGCGTTCTTGGGCTGATAGCCGGGCTCATAACGGCTGTAGGCCGCGCCTTCATCCGAGAACCCACCCGGCAGCGGATTCACCGGGTCCACCGGGTTGAACGCCGAGCCTGTCCGGTCGTCGTCCGCCCAGTCCTTGAGGGCCAGGAGGACGTCCTGGGGCGTGCTGCGCACCTTGTTGGCGTCGTCTCGCTCCCAGAGGAACTCGAAGCGCGGGTCCGCCATCATGTCCATGAGCCGCAGCGCCGTGGGCCGCGCGTCACCCGCGCCCGCGATGAGCCGGTGCACGTTGAGCTTCTCTTCCTCGTCGGAGATGGTGGCCAGGAAGCAGCCTTCGAAGCCGCCGAAGGAGCGCATGGTCATCTGCGAGGCGACCTCGCGCGCCGCCGGGTCCGCGTCCTCTTCATCCAGCTTGAAGTTGTCGTCCTGCTTGGGCTCCAGCGCGGAGACTTCTCCACCCGCGCCGTCGCTCTTCACCAGCCCGCGGAGCATGTGGCAGTCCACACGCGCCATCTTGAAGAGCTGGATGTTGAGCGAGGAGGGCTGCACCTGCCCGGCCTGCGGCGTGCCGCCGATGCCCAACTGCCCCAGGATGGCCGCCGGGTTGGGGATGGGCGTCTGGTCCACCTGCTTCTGGAAGCGCAGCAGCAGCCGCGACAGCGCGATGCCCGAGCGCGCCATGTAGTAGGCGCGCACTTCGTCCCGCTGGTTGGCCGCCAGCTGCAGGTCCACCCGGCTGTTGTAGGCGAAGTCGGTGGCAATCACCGTCAGGAGGGCGATGGAGACAATGGCGATGATGAGCGCCACGCCCCGCGAGCGCCGCTCCCGCCGCGCCGGGCGGGGCGGGGGCTTGCGTCGCCGCCGGGGCGTCTGCTGGAAGAAGGGCAGGGGCATGGCTCAGTACCTCGGCAGCTCCGTGTTGAGCATGATTCGGGCCTGGGTGACGTAACGGGCTTCCTTGCCCGTTTCGTCCACCGCCGTCAGCGTCACGCGCACCCGGGTGGGCAGGATGGACTTGCGCTCCGTCCGCCGCGTGTCCCACTCGTCATCCCACTCCTTCTTCTCCGAATCCCAGTAGGCGAACTCCAGCTCCTTCACGCCTTCGAAGAGCACGTCCACGTGGCCGCCCTGCTCCATGCGCTCGTCGATGTTTGCGTTGACGCGCCGCTTGAGGTCCTGCCGGCCGCGGGCCTCCCGGTCCTCCGACGCCTCCACGAAGTACCCGACGATGGCCTGGTCGGACTCCTTCACGTCCGTGTAGAGGCGCTGGTGCGAGAAGGTGGTGAACAGCAGCTTGCCACGCTCCCCCACGAAGTTGCTGGGCCGGTCGTTCTGGTCCCGGAAGCGGGTGGAGTCGTAGCGGTCGCTGACGTAGGCGGAGCCAATCTCACGCGCCATGCGGTTCATGGCCACGCGGACCTGCCGGTAGCGGTCCGCGTCCACCTCCACCGTCTCCTTCGCCGTCAGGCCCGTCTGGAAGGCCATGGCCACCACCGTGCCCATGAGGGCGGTGATGGCGACGGCCACCATGACTTCCATCAACGTGAAGCCTCGCGTGTGACGCCGCATCATCGAGTCCCTCGGAAGCCGCCCGGCATCATCGGGTTGCCCAGCGGGCTGCCGCCGCCCATGTTCCCCCGGCGGCCGCCCAGGTCCTGCTGCGCGTCGGAGAGGCGGCGCAGGGGCTGGCGCGTCGTCGGATCCAACATGACGCCGTTGGGGCCGGGGATGGGGTTGGCCACGGGCCGCCCGTCCTGCGTCACCCACTGGTTGTCGGAGCCTCCGCCCTGGGCCGCGGCGGCGCCGCCGTTGCGGTCCGAGCCCGGCCCGAGCGACACGACGTGTGTCACCAGGTCGATGCTCTCCACCTGCGTGCCTTCCTGCCAGTAGACGGTGAGGTGCACCTCGCGGACCGTCTGGGTGATCTGTTCCACCATCTGCGTGAACATGGGCTGGGCCATGCCCATGGCCGCGCCGCCCATGCCGCCCAGGCCCGCGGGCTGAGGGCCGCCGGAGGACGCGCCGTCCTTGCCGCCCGCGCCGCCTCCGAAGAGGCCCGCCAGCCCGGACAGCGGGTCATCACCGCTGGCATTGTCGCCAATGGGCAGGTTGAAGATGGCGCCAATGAGCTGGTCCGGCGTCACGCCGTCCGTCTTGGGCGCGATGATGCGCGCGCGCCACTTGAACTGGTTCCAGCCTTCATCGGAGAAGTCCCCGGACTCCTCCTTGTCGTCCAGGCTGAAGCCGTCGTCGTAGAGGTCCTGCTCCAGGTCCGTCATCTTCGACCGGGCCAGCAGCGACGCCACGGTGAGGCGCTTGGTGTAGACGTGGTTGGACACCGCGCCCGCGTTGAGGTCGAAGATGGCCATCAGCGCCAGCCCGAGGATGGCGAGCGCCACCACCACTTCCAGCAGCGTGAAACCCTGGGCGCGCTTCATCGCGGCACCTCCAGCGCCTCGGCGACAATCTGCACCTTGCCGGTGAGCGGCGACACGTCCAGCGTCCAGACGTTGTCTCCCTGCTGCACGTAGACGTAGGCCTTCTCCGTGTAGCCCTGCGGGAAGAAGTAGAGGTACGCCACGCCGTTCTCCACCGGCTGACGCTGGTTGCGCGTCCACACGGAGACCTTGACGTCCGCCGGCAGCTCACGCGCGGGGACCTCCTCGGACGTGTAGGAGGAGAAGCGGGCCGCGTTCTCCACGCGCAGCTTCTCTCCCTCCAGCAGCTCCTGCGCGCTGGGGGCGTTCGTCCCGCTGCCGCCGGACAGGTAGTTGCGCCGCTCGTCACGGCCGCTGCCGCTGCTCCGGTTGCGCGCGGCGCGCTCGCGCTCGCTGTTCTCCGCGCGTAGCGTCTCGTCGCGGTCTCTCGCGGTGGTGACGGCGCCCTCCGCGCATTCGGCGTGATAGCGCGTGGCCTGCTCGCTCTTGGGGTCGGGAATCTCGAAGACCAGCCGGCACGTCTGCCCGCGCAGCGCCGCCGAGTCGTAGAGCGAGCGGATGAGGCCCGCCAGCTCGCCCGCGCTGCCCTTGGCCTTGGCGCCGGTGATGGAGCCGATGCCCATCACCGCCGCGGAGAACAGCATCGCGACGATGATGATGGCGATGGAGATTTCGATGAGCGTCAGGCCGCGCTGGGCGCGGTGGCTCCGCTTCGTCATGGCTCCGCCCAACCGGCGGCCAGCACACCGCCACTGCTCAGGTCCGCGTCAGGTCCCGTGCCGCCCGGCTTGCCGTCCGCGCCATAGGAGATGACGGCGCCCGTGGAGCCGTCCATCCAGTACACGTACGGATGGCCCCAGGGGTCCTCCGGCACGCGGTCCAGGATCCGGGCCTGGATGAGCGGCGTGAAGCCTTCCGCCTGGGAGGGGAAGCGGCCCATCAGCCGGTGGTGGGACTTGAACATGCTCTCCAACTGGCGGATGTCCGTGCGTGCCCGGCGCTGGTTGGTATCCAGCGTCCGGTCCTCCGTCACGTAGACCAGCGTGAAGGCAAGCCCCGTGGCGGCCACGAAGACGAACGCGAGGAGGAACCGCCCCAGTCTCCGGCGGCGGTCCGGCCCCTCGTGCGAGGGCGTCGGGGATGGAATGGCGTCGTGCTCTTTCATGCCCAAGCCCTGTCAACGTGTGTCGCGCGCGACTTGTTCGTCACTTCTTGGCGGAGGTCGCCGCGTCCGCGGAGGAGATATCCGCGTCGTTGCCCTCACCGCCGGAGGCGCCGTCCGCGCCATAGGAGATGATGACCGGCTTTCCGCCCTCGTTGATGTAGACGTAGTCGTTGTTCCAGGGGTCCTTGGGCATCTGCTCGAGCGCCTGCGCCTCCACCAGCGCTTGCAGGCCGGAGGCCGTGTCCGGGTACTTCCCCTTCTTCGTGTAGTAGAGCTTCATCGCGCCCTGGATGTTCTTGATGTCCAGCGCGGCGCGATCCCGGCGCGCGGCCTCCAACTGCGGGATGACGGCCACGCCCACCGCCGCGGCGATGAGACCGAGGATGGTGATGACCACCATGATTTCGATGAGCGTCATGCCGCGGTTGCGGCGCTGCTTCCTCTGCTGCTTCTGGCTCTGGCGCATGTGTGCTCTCCATCCCGGGTGACTTTCTGGCAGGCCACCCTTGTGTCGTCGTGTCTTCTTGTCAGGGCGTCCGGACGCTGTCCGCCGCCCCGGCGGGCGGGCGCGGTTGCTGGGGACCGTACAACCGGGCCCCCACGGTCAGCAGCGCCGCCGCCATGGCGACCATTGCCGCCAGGGTGACGCGTTGAATCCAACGGTCCGCCATGTCGTTCATCATTCCGCCACACCTCACCGGATGGCCGAGTTCACCTGCAGAATCGGCATCAGGATGGAGAGCGCGACGAATGCAATCACCGCGCCCATCACCACGATGAGGAGGGGCTCCAGCAGCGAGGTGAGGGCGCTGATGCGCACGTTCACCTGCGTCTCGTAGTTGTCCGCCACGCTGGTGAGCATCTCCTCCAACTGGCCGGAGCGCTCACCGATGGCGACCATGTGGTACACCAGCGGAGGGAATTC
Organism: Myxococcus sp. CA005; assembly: GCF_006518205.1. NCBI lineage: Bacteria > Pseudomonadati > Myxococcota > Myxococcia > Myxococcales > Myxococcaceae > Myxococcus > Myxococcus sp. CA005. The sequence goes on from NZ_SRLV01000042.1 coordinate 37,772, forward strand.
CCCGGAGCGCTTCAGCGGGTTGGCGATGCTCTCGCCCTCGCGGATGGAGTCGCGGGCCTTCTCGACGACCTCCGCCAGGACGGTGTTGGTCATGATGGCCTTGACGATGTCCATGGCCGCCAGCAGCGGGACGCCGCTCTTGAGCAGCGTGGACAGCGTGCGGGCGAAGCGGGAGATGGACAGCAGGCGCACCAGGTTGCCCACCACGGGGGCCTTGAGCGTGATGCGGTCCCACTTGGGCTTTCCCGAGGGGCTCTTCGTCCAGCGCATGAAGAGGACCACGCCCAGCGCCATGGCCGGCAGCAGGATGAACCACCAGCTCTGGAAGAAGTTGCTGGAGGCGATGAGGAAGCGCGTGCTCAGGGGCAGCGTGGCCTTCATCGTCTCGAAGATTTTCGTCACCTTCGGCACCACGAAGACCATGAGGGCCACGAGGATCCCGCCGCCCACCACCATCATGATGGCGGGGTAGAGCATGGTGCTGAGAATCTTCTGCTGCAGCCGGGCCTGGTTCTCCGTGAAGTCCGCCAGGCGCGTGAGCACCGCGTCCAGCGCGCCGGAGGCCTCACCCGCGCGCACCATGTTCACGTAGATGCTGGGGAAGATTTTCGGGTGCTGCCCCATGGCTTCCGCCAGGGACGAGCCTTCGTTGACGCGCTGCTTGATGTCGGAGAGGGCGCGCTTGAAGCGCTCCTTCTCCACCTGGTCCACCAGCGCGCTGAGCGACTCCACCAGCGTGACGCCCGCACCCAGCAGCGTGGAGAGCTGCCGGGTGAAGATGGCCACGTCGTCGGTGTTGACGCGGCCCCGGCCCAGCTTGCGCAGGTCGATGTCGCGCGCCACCAGCGCCGCGTTGGTGCCCTTGGCCACGGCGGCGCGGCTGCCTTCGGCCTGGGCCAGCACATCCGTGAGGAAGATGCCGTCGGCGCGCAGCTTGGACCGCAGCGTCTTGGGTGAGTCCGCCTCGAGCAGGCCCTTGATCTGCTTGCCCGCGGAATTGAGACCTCTGTACTCGAAGACCGGCATGGTTCAGGAACCCCGGCCCCTCCCAGGGAGGAGCGGTCGGCTACATGTCCTCCTGGGTGATGCTGAGCACCTCGGCGATGGTCGTCTCGCCCAGGGCAATCTTCCGCGCGCCGTCATCCAGCAGCGTCGTCATGCCCTTGGACGTGGCGGACCGCTTGATGGTGGAGGCGTCCACGTTCTTCAGCACGAGCTGGCGCACGTCGTCATCCACGGGGAGGAACTCGTAGATGCCGGTTCGCCCGCGGTAGCCGTTGCGGTTGCAGGAGGGGCAACCGGAGGCCTTGTAGATGCGGTCCACGCCGTAGCGCTGCTTGAAGGAGGCCACCGAGTGGCCCAGCTCCTTGAGCTCCGCGTCGGTGGGCTCGAAGGGCACGCGGCAGTCCGGGCACACGCGGCGCACCAGCCGCTGGGCCAGGATGCCGGTGAGCGAGGACGCCACGAGGAAGGGCTCCACGCCCATGTCCACCAGACGTGTCACGGCGCCGGCGGCGTCGTTGGTGTGGACGGTGGACAGCACCAGGTGGCCCGTCAGCGAGGCCTGGATGGCGATTTCCGCCGTCTCCTTGTCGCGAATCTCGCCGACCATGATGACGTCCGGGTCCTGGCGGAGGAAGGAGCGCAGCCCCTGCGCGAACGTCAGCCCAATCTTCGGGCTGATGGCCATCTGGCCAATGCCCTTGAGCTGGTATTCGACCGGGTCCTCGACGGTGAGGATGTTGAGGTCGGGCGTATTGATTTTCGACAGGGCGCCGTAGAGCGTCGTCGTCTTGCCGGAGCCCGTGGGGCCCGTCACCAGGATGATGCCGTGCGAGCGTTTGATGACGGCTTCCATCGACTCGAGCGTCTTCTGGCTCATGCCGATTTCCGCCAGGTCCAGCAGCGTCGCCGTCTTGTCCAGCAGACGCATGACGATGCGCTCGCCGAAGGACGTGGGGATGGTGGACAGACGGATGTCGATGTCGCGGCCGGCCAGCTTGATGCGGATGCGGCCGTCCTGCGGCAGGCGCTTCTCCGCGATGTTGAGCTGCCCCATGACCTTCACGCGGCTGACGATGGCGTTCTGGTAGCGCTTGGGCGGCTTGATGACCTCCTGCAGCACACCGTCCACGCGGAAGCGCACCAGCAGCTCGCGCTCCATCGGCTCGATGTGGATATCGCTGGCGCGCTCCTTGGCGGCGCGGAACAGCACGGAGTTCACCAGCCGGATGACGGGCGCCTCGTCGTCCTCGTCGAGCAGGTCCTTGGGCTCGTCCAGCTCGTGGGCGATGGCGTCCAGGTCCTGCGTTTCCATCTCGTCCACGAGCTGTTCCGTCTCGTTGACGGAGCGGTCGTAGACGCTGTTGATGGCGTCGGTGATGGTGGAGCCCAGCGCGATGCGCTGGCTGACGCTCTGGCCCAGCAGCACACGCACGTGGTCCAGCGCGGCGGTGTCCAGCGGGTCCGCCACCGCCACCGCCACCGTGTCACCCTCCAGGGACAGCGGGAGGATGCGTGACTGCTTGGCGAAGTTGATGGGGATGCGCTTGACGAGCTCCGCGTCCACCTCTTCGGCGAAGATGCGCGCCAGGTAGGGCAGGTCCAACTGGTGCCCCAGGGCCTTGGCCACGTCCTCCTCGGAGACCGCCTTCATCCCCACGAGGGCCTCGCCAATGCGCTGCCCCTTCTCGTCCTGGATGGCGAGCGCCTCCTGGAGCTTCTCCTCGGTGAGCGAGGGGACGATGGCGCGCAGGATTTCCCCCAGCGGGCGGCCACACAGGTAGGCCTGTCCGTGTGCCACGAGCTGCGTGGCGTCGTTGCGCGGGGAAACCGTGCCTCCGGTGGCGGCGCTGGTGAGGGCGGGGTCGGCGGTCAGGTTCATGGCGTCTACTCCCTCGGCCCCGGCTCGATGTGCTGGATGCGCAGGCGTTCGGCGTCTCCTGCCTCGGGGACCTGGATGGCCTCGGGCGGGGGCTGCTCGAAGTTCTGCGGGGCGGGCGCGGGCACTGGTTCTTCCGAACCATCTGGAGGCGGCATGCCTTCCCGCACCGCCGGTCCACCTTCATCCTCCGGGGAGGCCGGCGCCTGCCGCTGCGTGGAGGGCACGGCTCCCGGGCTGCTGGCCGGGGGCGGGGCCGGGGTGATGATGCGCTCGCCGGAAAGGCCCGGACCGCCGTTCTCCGCGCGCTGCTCCTCCTGCGTCACCTTCTGGCCCATGCGCGACAGCGGACCGGGCTTGCGGCTGAAGTCCACCGCCACATCGTAGCCGGGCACCTGGCCGTAGAACTGCTCCACGAACTGCTGCCGCTCCTTCATCTTGCGCTCGAAGATGACGCGGAAGTCCTCTGGCCCCCGGATGATGTAGGGCGTCAGGAAGAGGAGCAGGTTCGTCTTCGTCTTGCGGCGCGTGGTGTCGCGGAACAGGTGGCCCAGCAGCGGGATGTCACCCAGCAGCGGCACCTTGGACACGCTCTCCAGCGTGCGGTCCTGCATGATGCCGCCAATCACCAGCGTCTCCTGGTCCCGCGCGATGACCGTCGTCTTCGCGCTGCGGCGGGACGTGGTGGGGCCGAGCACCGGGTCGGTGGAGGCGATCTCCTCCGTCTGTTGGTTGATGACCAGGCGGATGTAGTCGCTCTCGTTGATCTGCGGCTTCACCGTCAGCTTCAACTCCACGTTCTGACGGGTGATGGGGGCGTAGAGCGAACCCAGGCCACCCAGGCCGCCGAGCAGGCCGCCGCCCAGTGCTCCCGCGCCGCCGCCCACGCCGGCCCCGAGCGAGCCCAGCGAGGTCGGGTTGAAGCCGGACTGGAAGGGCACATTCTGTCCCACCGTGATTTCCGCCTCCTCGTTGTCGCTGGTGAGGATGTGCGGCGTGGAGAGCACGTTCACATCCGAGCTCTGCTGCATGGCGTGCAGCACCACGCCAAAGGCCGGGATGCCCAGCTTCTCCAGCGCGGGGATGACGGGGCCCTGGATGCCGGCGAGGAAGCCGCCGTAGGACGCCAGGCTGGTGAGCGACAGGGACGGCGGCAGGCCCTGGCCGGAGGTGTTGGTGCCGATGAGGCCGGGCACCTGATCGCCGTTCGACGTGCTCAGGCTGAAGCCGCTGTGGAGGTTCATGCCGAGCCGCGCGTTGCGGTCCAGGTTGACCTCCATGATGACGGCCTCCACGAACACCTGGCGGCGCGGCTTGTCGAGCTGCTGGATGACCTGGACGATGTTCTTGTAGTCCGCCGAGCTGGCGACGATGACCAGCGAGTTGCTGCCCTTGTCGGCCGAAATCTTCACCTCGCCGCTGAACAGCTCCGCCGCCTGCGTCGTGGTGGGGCCGCCAGGGGCGCCGGGCGGACGGGCCGGCACCGGGGTGCGGCCACGGGGCGCGTTGCCGGTGCCCTGGGCCAGCGACTGGAGCGTGCTGGCCAGCTCCTCCGCGTTGGCGTTCTCCAGGTAGTAGACGTTGATGCGTCCGCCGCCGCTGGTGGGGATGTCAATCTGCCCGACGATGTCCTGGATGCGCTCGAAGGCCGCGGGGCTGGCGACGATGATGAGCTTGTTGGTGCGCTCGTCTGGGATGATCTGCGACAGCGTCACCGGACCGCCGGTGGCGCCTTCCTGGCCCTGGCCGGCTTGAGGCGTGGCCTGTGCCGCGGCGGGGGGCACATTGCGCCCGGCGGCCGCGGGCTGGCCGGGGCGGGCGCCCTTGGCCTCGAAGAGGCGCTGCACCGTGTTGGCCACGTCCTGCGCGGAGGCGTACTGCACCTGGATGATGCGCATCTCGTCGCTGGCGGCGCGCGTGTCCAGCTGGTGGATGATGCGCTCCAGGCGGTGGATGTTGGAGCCCACGTCGTTGATGATGATGGTGTCGGGCGGATACGGAATCGTGTCGCCGTCCTTGGACACCAGCTGCTGGAGCACGCCGCGCAGCGGCTCCACTTCCACGTTCTGCACGCGGAACAGCTTGGTCACCATCTGCTCGTTGGTGGTGTACGGCTCACCCTCCTCGACGATGGTCGGGATGGGGTTCTGCTTCGCCGAGCGCTTGTCGACGATCTTCATGAACCGGCCGTACTGGTAGGCGGCGAGCCCGTTGGCGTCGAGCGCGGCGAGGAAGGCGGAGTAGAAGGCGTCCGCGTTGACCTCCACCCGGCCATTCTCCGGGCCGATGATGGAGATCTTCCCGCGCACGTTCTCCGGCAGGATGAAGGTGCGGCAGGTGGCGTCCGCGACCGTCTGGACCAGCTTCTCGATCTCCACCTTGTCGAAGTAGATGCCGTAACGGGCATTGCGGCGGGCCTCCTCGCACGTCGGCGTGCGGCGGGGACCCGCGTTGGCGTCACCAGCGCTGGTAGCGCCAGGGCCTTGCGGGGAAATCTTCCGCTCTCCGGCGGAACCAGAGGGCGGTGAGCGGCGCTGGGCCTGCGCGGGAACGGCGAGCGCGAGGCACAGGCAGAGCATCCAGGACGGGAGCGTCTTCATGGAGGAGCGGGCGCTGCGGAGGTGATTAACGGACGTTGTACGACTTGCGGATCGGCGCACCGTTGCGCTCGATCTCGATCTCGATGCGGGCTGCGTCTTTCATCTTCGAATAGACCTCCAGCGCTTTTTCCGGGCTGTTGAGGTCGAATCCGTTGATGCGACGGATGACGTCACCATTCTGGACGCCAATCTTGGAGTAGATGGAGTCCGGACGGATGGAGAAGAGCTTGAAGCCCACCGCCTGACCGTCCTTGAACGCGGGCACGATGCGCGCCTGCATGGCGACGTTGTTGAGGTTGTTGAGCGTCTTGTCGATTTCCGCGCGAGGGACTTCGTACTCGTTCTCGCTGGTGGCGCGGATGCCACTGCCATCACTGGGCGGAGCGGTGTTGGCCTGGGCCACCGGGGGCGAGGGCGGCACGAAGGCGCCGTCACCCGGATTGCCGTCGATGTACTCGCGGCGGCCGCCGTTGATGATGATGACGCGCTCGCGCTCGATGTTCTCCACGGTGGCTCCCTGCAAGGAGTTGCCCACCATGTAGGTCTGCGAACGCTGCGTCGTCATGTCCTGGATGGAGGCGAAGGACCAGTCGGGGTTGCTCGCCACCAACGTGCCGAGCAGCTTGACCCGCAGGCCGCTCTTCACGGGCGCGGCGTTGGGGTCCACCTCCGCCGAAGCGCCGCCGGGCTCCTGAACCTCGGGCTCGGGTTCGGGGAGCTTGATGCCCGTCAGCCGTGACAGACGGTCCAGGTCGAGCATCGCCATCGCCGTCTCGATGCGGCGCGGCTGTGAAGGCGCGCGGGCGGACGACCCCCCGGTGGGAACCGGGGAGATGGCGGACTCGACGAACAGGTTCACCGTGCTCGCCGCCAGCAATCCGACGAGCAGGATGAACACCAGGTTCACCGTCCAAAAGTATTTTCGAAAGAAGAGTTCCATCACGCTTCCGGGAGAAAGCCGGGCCCTCATTGAGCAAGCCAGGTGCCATCGCGGGCCAGGCGGGCAAGACAGGACCTACGGCCAACTACTTGGAATTATTCCGGAATAGCAGGCGCCCCTGACGCGTGACGGGCCTTCCGAAACCCCGCCAGACAAATTGTCAAAAGCAGGCGGGGGGCCGTGTGACGCCCTGTCAGTCGTCGGTGTCGGGGCCAGGGGGCGCGGCGGTGGGGCCATCCCCGGTGGACTGCTCGCGCTCCAGCTTGCGGTAGATGGTCCGCGCAGCGATGCCCAGCAGCCGTGCGGCCAGCGTCTTGTCTCCGCGGGTGTGACGGAGCGTCTCATGGATCACCCGGCGCTCGATTTCCTCCATGGGCGTCCCAATGGGAATGACGAGCTGTCCGGCTGAGCCCAGCGGGCCCTTGCGCACGGATTCAGGCAGGTCACTGGCGTCCAGCACCTCGCCGCGCGCCAGCACCACCGCGCGCTCCACCGCGTGCTCCAGTTCGCGCACGTTGCCGGGCCAGGCGTAATTCTCCAGCACGCCCATCGCCTCCTGCGAGAAGCCGCGCAGCACCTTGCCGTTCTTGGCGGCGAAGCGGCGCAGGAAGGCGTCCGCCAGCAGGGGAATGTCCTCGCGGCGCGAGGCGAGCGCGGGCACGCGAATCTCCACCACGTTGAGCCGGTAGTAGAGGTCCTCGCGGAAGCGGCCTTCGGCCACCTCCTTCTGCAGGTCCTTGTTGGTGGCGGCGACGAGGCGCACGTCCACCTTCACCGTCTGCGTGCCACCCAGCCGCTCGATTTCGCCCTCGGCCAGCGCGCGGAGCAGCTTCACCTGGGCGGGCAGCGGCATCTCACCGACTTCGTCCAGGAAGAGGGTGCCACCGTGGGCACGCTCGAAGCGGCCCTCTCGCCGGGCCACCGCGCCGGTGAATGCGCCGCGCTCCACGCCGAAGAGTTCCGCCTCCAGGATGTTCTCCGGCAGCGCGCCGCAGTTGACGGCGACGAAGGGCCCGCGGACCCGCTGGGAGAACTCGTGCACGGAGCGCGCGGCCAGCTCCTTTCCCGTGCCGGACTCACCCAGCAGCAGCACCGTGGCGGTGGAGGGGGCCGCCTGGCGGATGGTGTCCAGCATGGCGCGGAAGGCGGGGGACTGGCCCACCATGGAGCGCCCACCCGCCGCGTTCATCTCCGCCAACTTCGCCTTGAGCGACTGGTTCTCCGCCACCAGCGCTCGCTTCTCCAGCGCCTTCTGGATGGCCTTCACCAGCGCGTGGCGCTTGAGGGGCTTGGTGATGAAGTCGTAGGCGCCGTCCTTCATGGCCGCCACGGCCGTCTCCACCGTGCCGTAGGCCGTCATCAGCACCACTTCCACGTCCGGGCGGATGGCGCGCGCGGCGCGCAGCAGCTCCTGGCCGTCCATGTTGGGCATCATCAGGTCGGTCACCATGGCGGCGACCTCCGGCCGGCGCAGCAGCTCCAGCGCCTCCGTACCGTTGGCGGCGGCCAGCGTGGCCATGCCCTCACGCTGGAAGATGCGGATGACCGAGTCGAGGTTCGCGCGGTCGTCGTCGACGACCAGGACCGTGGGGGATGTCATGTTGGGCGCAACCTCCTGCAAATCGTGTTCCCTTAAGCGGATTCCTCGTCCGGCTCCAGCGGCCCGCCGCCCATCCGGCCAATGTCCTCGCGCCGCACCTTGTCGACGTTGAACTTCCGGGCGCTGGCCTGCATCCGGTCCACGGTGGCGTCGAAGTCCGGCTTCCCGCCATCCTTGCGGAAGCGCAGGAAGTTGATGCGGGCGACGACGAAGTTCTTGAGGTACGGGCTCTGGAGGCCCCGCTCCTTGAGGGCGTCCACCACGGACACCACGGCGTCGTCCAGCTCCAGCAGCCGCCGGGCCCGGGCCTCGCGCAGGGGCAGGGCGTCCTCCAGGGGCGTGTCGAGGAAGTCCTCAACCGCCTTCACGAAGGGGTGGTAGGCGCCCGCGGAGAAGCGGGGGCGCTGCTCGTAGGCGGCGCCCAGGGTGATGAAGGCGGGCTCCTCGAAGAGGTGGGCGAAGGCCGTCTCCGGCCCCTTGCGCTCCGCGCCCACCAGGCCGCGGTACATGCGGATGACCTCCAGCGAGCGCTCCTTGAGGTTGTGGGCCTTCTCCGTGTTGAGGGCCAGAATCTGGTAGGCCACGTCCTCTTCGGGCAGCACCAGGGCGACAATGGCCTTGGCGCCCAGGCGCCGGCTGGCGTTGAGGCGGTGGTTGCCGTTGGGCGTCCAGTACCGGCCGTCCTTGCGCACGGCGATGACGGGGTCCAGGAAGCGATCCAACCGCTCCATGGCGTTGGCCAGACGCTTCACGTGCGGCTCGGACACGTCGCGCTGGTAGGGCGTGGGCTCCACCTTGTCGATGGGCAGCACGGAGAACACCACCGGGTGGCCGCCCAGCGGGTCGCGGTACACGCCGAGCACCTCGCCGCCGTCCTCGCGCACCGCCTCCAGCAGCTCCGTGGGGTACTCAACCGAGTCGCTGGCCACCTCCGCGGGGGACAGGCCCCGGGACTTCGGCTCCGCCTTCTTGCGGCGGGGCTTGCGCGGCGTGGCCGCCTTCTTCGCGGCGGGGGACTTGCGTGCGGACTTCGCTGCCATGGGCGCACCCTCCTCGTGCTGCTTGAAGCGTTCTACGAGGAGGCCCTGACACGTCCCCCCGCCGGCGCACGGTAGGGGGACGTGGAAGGGTGGGCTACTCGCCTGAGACGGTGAGCTGCCGGAAGCGGACAGTGGGCGCGCCCACCGCGCCGCTGCGGAACTGGAGGTCGCTGCCGACGCCGTCCAGGTCCTTGAGCATCTGCAGCAGGCTGCCTGCCACCGTCACCTCCTGCACGGGGTGCGTCAGCTCGCCCTTCTCAATCCACAGGCCGTTGGCGCCCGCGGACAGCTCGCCCGTCACCGGGTCGGTGCCGTGGCCGAGCAGGGCGGTGACATAGAAGCCGCTGTCCACCTCGCGCAGCAGCTCCTCCGGCGACTTCGTGCCCGCCTCCAGGTACAGGTTGCTGGTTCCGATGGAGGGCAGCCCGTTGTAGCTGCGTGACGCGTTGCCGGTGGTGCGGGCCTTCGCCTTGCGAGCGGTGAACGCGTCGTAGAGGAAGGACTTGAGCACGCCCTGCTCGATGATGGGGGTGCGCCGCGTGGGCACGCCCTCGCCGTCGAAGGGCGCGGTGGCCAGTCCGCGCGGCATGAGGCCGTCATCCACCAACGTGACGTGCGCGCCCGCCAGCCGCTTGCCCAGCAGCGAGGCCAGGAGGCTGGCCTTCTGGTACACGGCGTTGCCGTCCGCCGCGCCCGCCACGTCCGACACGAAGGAGGCGGCCACCTGCGGGTCGAACAACACGGGCACCTGCTGCGTCTTCACCCGCTTCGCGCCCAGCATCCGCACCGCGCGGCGCGTGGCCTCCCGGCCGATGGACTCCGGCCCGTCCAGGTCATCCAGGAAGCGGCGGTAGTCCATCCAGTAACCCGTCTGGAGCCCGTTGCCGTCGGAGGCCACCGGCGCGGCGTACAGGTACACGTAGGTGCCGGAGTACGCGCCCGTCACGCCCTCGGTGGAGGCCATGTACACCTCGGACACGTAGTCCCCGGCGCCCACGCCGTTGAAGGCGATGATGCGCGAGTCCTCCGCCCGGGCCGCCTTCTCCACCTCCAGCGCCGTCTTGATCTTCCAGTCTCCGGGAAGCTCGGCCACCTTCGTGTCGAAGAGCAGGCCGGTGTCCCCGAAGCGGCCCAAATCCTTGCCGGAGGGCAGGCCGTTGAGCTTGCTGGGGGCGGAGAACTCGGCCAGCTTCAGTGCCTGGTCCACGATGTGGTCCACGGCGGAGGGCTCGAAGTCGGACGTATAGGCGAAGCCCAGACGGTCCTTGAGCACCACGCGCACGCCCACGCCCTTGCTGGTGGACTGGGTGAGGTCTTCAATCTGCCCCTGGTGCACGCGCACGCTGCTCTGGCGGCCCACCTCCAGGAAGGCCTCCGCCTGGCGAGCACCCTTGCGCTTGGCGCGCTGGACGATTCTCTTCGCGAGCTGCTGGTAGTCCATGGTTGGTGCTCTCTCTCAGGCGACCTTGGTTCCGCCAACGGTGATGTTGTCGATGCGCACGGTGGGCAGCCCCACGCCCACGGGCATGGACTGGCCATTCTTCCCGCAGATGCCCATGCCTGGGTCCGGCATGGGGTCGCAGCCCACTCGTGACACGTTCTTCAGCGCCTCCGGCCCCACGCCGATGAGCGTCGCGTTCTTCACGGGACGGCCCAGCTTGCCGTCCTCGATTTGATAGGCCTCGCTGACCTCGAAGACGAAGTTGCCGTTGGTGATGTCCACCTGCCCACCGCCGAAGGTGGCGCAGTACAGGCCGCGCTTCACCTCCTTGAGGATGTCCTCGGGGGCGTGGTCGCCCGGGGCCAGGAAGGTATTTGTCATGCGGGGCATGGGCAGGTGCTTGAAGGACTCGCGCCGCCCGCTGCCGGTGCTGCGCTGGCCCATGAGCTGTGCGTTCAGGCTGTCGTAGAGGTAGCCCTTGAGGACGCCGTTCTCGATGAGGACCTTGCGCTCGCCGGGGTTGCCCTCATCGTCGATGTTGATGGAGCCGCGCCCGCTGGACACGGTGCCGTCGTCGATGATGGTGACCAGGTCGGACGCCACCTTCTCACCCAGCTTCCCAGCGAACAGCGAGGTGCCCTTGCGGATGAAGTCCGCCTCCAGGCCGTGGCCCACCGCCTCGTGCAGGAGGATGCCGCTCCAGCCCGGCGCCAGCACCACCGTCTGCGGGCCGGCCACGCAGTCCACCGCGCCCAGCGTGGCCACCGCCTGACGCGCCGCTTCCCGGGCCACGTCCTCCGGGGAGAAGGTGTCCCAGTGGCTGAAGGGCACGCGTCCGCCGCCGCCGTACATGCCGGTGCGCCGCTCGCCGCCCGTGCCCTGGGCCACCACCATCACCGAAATCCGGCACAGGTCCTGGGTGTCCTCGGTGTAGCGCCCGTGGGTGTTGGCCACGGCGATGCGCCGGGTCTGGTCCACGTAGCCGCCGTTGACCTGCTTCACCCGCGCGTCGAAGGCGCGGGCGGCCTTGTCGGCGCGCATGAGCAGTCCCGTCTTCAGCGACACCTCCACGTCCATCAGCGGGGGGCTGACGTGGTAGTGGCTGGGGACCGCGGCGCGGCGCACGGGGAAGCTGCGCTCGGCGCCGCCGCCCTGGGCAATCATGACCGCCGTGGAGGCCGCGCGCAGCAGCGCGGACTCATCCCAGTCGTCGGAGAAGGCGTAGCCCACCTTGCCGCCGGAGATGACGCGCACACCCACGCCCTGGACCAGGCCCGTCTGCGCGCTCTTGATGCGGGATTCTTCCAGCCGCACCGCCGTGGTGAGCGTGCGCTCGACGTACACCTCCGCGAAGTCGCCCCCCCGCTCCATGGCCACGGCGAGCAGGCGCTCGACCAGCGGCTGGGGCAGCAGGGCGACGGGCGTGGGCCGCCGGGCCACCGGTGGGGCGAGCTTCAATGAGAGGGCGCGCTTCGAGGGCGCAGACGCTCGGGGCATATTTCGGGACTCCCGCAGTGAAGACGATGGGGTATGTGACAGCCTACATAGGAGGGGGCGCCGCCAGGAGCAACGCTCAAGGGCCCCCGTTCTTTCCCTGATCCGCGGCCTGTCCGCATTCCCACCATGGAGACGGCGCTCTAAGATGTCCGGCGCTTCGAGACTGGAACCCACCCCATGCCTCCTCGTCCTCCTCCCTCTTCCCGTGCTGGCGCCGGCCGTTCCGGTGGTTCTGCGGGTGAGGACCCAGACTCCATGAAGTCCCCCTCCCGGCGCCGTCCTGCGTCCGAGGACGAGGACTTCGCCGCTCCCGCATCCGGCGAGGACGGCTACCCAGACGATGGGCCGCCCAACCCGGACCTCTATGGTGAGGAGTCACCGGGCCGCTCCCGCACGGGTGAGACGCGCGTGGCCTCCATCGAGTCCGTGGAGGAGGAGCGGCGCTCCCGCGACGAGGACGAAGACGACAACGCGGACGCCACGCGCGCCGGACCGCCAGTGCAGATGCATGTGCTGGACGGCCCGGACAAGGGCCGCAAGAAGCGCTTCCAGAGCGTGCGGATGGTGGTGGGCCGCAACAAGGACTGCGACTTCGTGCTGGAGGACCAGTCCGTGTCCCGCCGACACCTGGAGTTGGTGTACGGCCAGGCCGGCGTGGTGATGCGGGATCTGGGCAGCGTCAGTGGCACCCAGGTCAATGACCAGCGCGTGGACGAGTGTCTGCTGAAGCATGGAGACGAAATCTCCATGGGCAAGACGCGCCTGCGCTTCGTGGACGAATCGGAGCAGATCAAGGAGCTGCGCGCCCAGGCGGAGGTCCGCGAGGCTGCGGAGAAGCGCGAGCGCGAGGCGGCCGCCCGCGAGGCGGAGGAGAAGCGGAAGAACCAGGCCGCCGCGCGTGGCAGCGAGGTGGATCCGAACGACCCGCGCTTCAACGAGGCCACCAACGCCAACTACAAGCTGCCTGACTCGCTCAAGGAGAACTCCGGCAGCAAGGGCGCGGTGGCCGTACCCCGGCCCCGTCCGCCCATCCGCAGCACGCCGACGCGTTCGAACAGCGGTGGACTGACGGGCAAGCAGAAGGCGCTCATCGGCGGCGGTGGCGCGTTGGTGGTGGTGCTGGTCATCGGGCTGATGCTGATTCCGTCCGGACCTCCGCCTCCGCCTCCGCCGGACCCGAAGGTGGAGAAGGCGAAGGTGTTGATGCAGCAGGCGCGCGAGTCCGTGCGCGCGGATGACTTCGCCAACGCCGTCCGCCTCGTCGGCGAGGCGGAGAAGCTGGTGCCGGGCATCGACGCGGACAACCTGGCCCGGGGCGCGCGCACGCAGTTGGAGGTGATGACCGCGCTGGATGCCGTCCGCACCCTCATCGAGGAGAAGCAGTTCGACGAGGCGCGCGCGAAGCTGGAGGCGACGCCGCAGGGCACGGCGAAGACGGATGACATCCGCCGCAAGCTGGCGACGGAGCTGGAGGAGAAGGACATCGCCTGGCGGCTCCAGCAGGTGGAGGAGTCCTTCGCCTCGCGCGACCCGGAGACGATTCGCCCGCTCATCGCGCAGTTGCCGCCGTTGAACCGGCCGGCCTACGAGGTGAAGCTGACGGACCTGGAGGCCGAGCTGGCGAAGGAGGCCCAGGATGCGTCGCGCCGCACCCGCAACGCCAACGCCCGCGCGGCGGAGGTGGCCAAGGAGAAGCGCAAGGAGTTCATCGCCGAGGCCTTCACCGACGTGGAGCGCCGCTTCAACGGGGGGGACTACCAGCGCGCCGTCCTGGAGTGCGACCGGGTGATGGACAAGTACCGGGCGGACAAGGACGTGAAGGACCGGGCCCTGGCCCTCAAGCGTCTGATTCCCCAGTTCCGGCGCGCGCTGGAGGACGGGCAGAAAAAGCTGGATTCGAACTCGCTGGAGGCGGCGGCGAAGCCCCTGCGGCGCGCGGCGGAGCTGTACCGCCAGATTGGCTTCCGGGGCTCGTTGGGGAACACCATCGACGAACAGCTCGCGTCGTCATCGCTGGCGGCGGGGCAGAGCGCGCTGAAGAAGGGCGACCTGGGCGCGGCCGGCTCGCACTTCCGCGAGGCGCTGCGGCTCAACCCGGGTGACGGGCGGGCGCGTGAAGGACTGGAGAACCTGCAGAAGAAGGCGGAGGAGCTCTTCCTCCGGGCCTACATCCAGCGGGACAGGGATCCGAAGGCCGCGGCGGAGATGTTCAAGGTCGTCATCGAGACGGCCTCGGAAGGCTCCGACGTCAAGCGCAAGGCGGAGATGTATCTGAGCGAGCTCCAGCCGTGAGTGGCGGCGGGCCGACCATGATTTGCCGGGGAGAAAAGGGATGAACGAGTCGTCGCTGCGTGAGCTCGGGATGGACCTCATCGAGGAGCGCCAGTTCGAGCGAGCCCTGGCCGTGTTCGCCGAGGCGGTTCGCCGCGTCCCCGCGGACCACCGCTCGCGGATGCTGGCCGCGCGCTGCCTGGCGGAACTGGGCGAGCGTGAGCGCGCCGTCACCGCCTACCACGCCTGCGCGGAGGGCTTGCTGCGCCGGGACTACCTGTTGTCCGCCATGGCCGCGTGCAAGCTGGCGCTGGACCTGGCGCCCAACGAGCGGCGCTTGAAGGAGACGCTGTTTCGAGTGCACTCGCGCGCGGTGCGCAACGCGCCGGGCCGCGCGGTGGTGCCTCCGCCGCTGCCGCCCGAAACCCTCTACGACGGCAAGGTGGAGACGGACCTGATGGGGCTGCAGGGCGAGGAATTGTCCAGCCGCGCCATCGAAGTGCTGGCCGCGACGGACCCGGGCGGCGCCGCGGACCCCAACAGCCGTCCGCCGTTGCCGCTGTTCGCGGAGCTGGACCGGGATGCCTTCGTGGACCTGGTGCGGCTGATGGCGTGGCGCCGCGTGAAGCCGGAGGAGGCGGTGAGCCGCGAGGGCGAGCCCGCCGACTCCCTCTACGTCCTGGTCGCCGGCAAGGCGGAGGTGACGCGACAGATGGAGGGCGAGGCGCGCACGCTGGGCTTCCTCGGCGGTGGCTCCATCTTCGGTGAAATCGCGCTGCTGACGGGCGCTCCGCCCACGGCGACGGTGTCCGCGGTGTCGGACACGGAAGTCTTCGAGATTCGCCGCGAGCACCTCAACGCGGTCGCCAAGAGCCACCCCGCGGTGCCGCAGGTGCTGGCGGACTTCGCGCAGCAGCGCATGGCGCGCAACCTGATGGCCACCTCGCCCATGTTCCAGACGATGCCGGAGTCGGAGCGGGGCGCGCTGCTGCGGCGCTTCACCTTCCGGGCGCTCCAGGCTCGGGAGAAGGTGCTGGTGGAGGGCGAGCACTCGCCGGGGCTGTTCCTGGTGCTGGCCGGTGAGCTGGTGGTGCAGAAGGAGGACCCGGCGGGCGGCGTGGTGACGCTGGGCATGCTGCGCGAGGGCGAGGTCGCGGGCGAAATCTCCCTGCTGACGGGCCTGCGCGCGACGGCCACGGTGGCGGCGGCGCGCAAGACGGCTGCGGCCTTCCTGGAGCGCGCGGCCTTCCACGAACTGGTGACGGCCGTTCCGGACATCCGCACGTACCTGGAGCAGCTGTCGGACCGCCGGCTGAAGCAGATTGGCGAGGCGCTGCGGCCCGCGGAAATCATCGACGCGGACGAACTGGTGCTCGAGCCCGAGGCCGCGTGAGGGGGGCCATGGTGAACGTGACGCGCTCTCAGGTGGTGGGCGGTGTGCTGGCGCTGCTGGCGGCCGGCGCGGTGCTGTACTTCTGGCCGCGGCAGCAGCTCACCGTGGAGGAGGCCATCCGCCGCCAGGTGGTGGTGATGACGCGCGCCGCGGAGGCGAAGGACGTGGGCGGGGTGATGGAGCACGTCTCCGAGCGCTTCCGCTCCAACGGGCAGGGCGGCTGGTCGAAGAAGGACGTGCGCGGCATCCTCACCGCGCAGGTGCTGCGTGGCCAGTGGGTGCGCGTCTTCGTGACGAACCTGGAGGTGCGCGAGGTGTCGCCCTCGGAAGGGGAGTTCCAGGCGCGCTTCATCTTCGGCCGCTCCCAGGCGGAGAAGGTGGAGCACCTGGCCGCCGACAGCGTGCTGAACGCCTACCTCATCGAAGGCGCCTTCGAGAAGGAAGAGGACGGCGAGTGGCGCGTGGTGCGCGCCCGGCCGGAGTCCATCAGCCCCACCGACCTACTCTAGGAGCGAGCTCGACTCCGCCTTCCAGGCCTTGGCCATGCTGGCCTGGCCGGCGGACTCCAGCCGCTTCCGGATGTCCTCCACGCGCTCCGCCAGCGCCTCGCGGGGCGTGCCCTGCGCCCGCTCTCGCGCGAGGCCGAAGAAGTAGTGCTGGCAGCCGGCGGCGTGCTCGCCCTGCGCGAAGAGCAGGTCCCCCATGGCGGTGTAGGCCTCCGCCATCGTGCCCGCGCCGCTGTCGGGTGCCACGGCGGCCAGCAGCGGGCGGGCTCCCTCGTAGTCCTTGCGCGCCAGCAGCAGCGCGCCCTTGGCGTACTGCGCCTGGGCCAGCTCCACGCCGCGCGCCGCCAGGGCCTTGTCGTAGGCGACCAGGGCATCGTCCTGACGGGAGGCGGCCTCCAGCACGCCGCCGCGCGCCAGCCAGTAGCGGCTGTCCTTCTCCAAGAGGCCAGCCTTCTTGCCGTCCGGGGTGGTGGTCTGCACCGGACCGAAGGTGGCCTCGTACGCGTCCAGCAGGGCCACCGCGCCGTCGGTGTCACCAGCGGTCTGCAGCGCCCGCGCGCCGTCCAGGTAGAGCAGGGGGGCATTGCGGCGCCGGGCCACGGCCGCCTCGAAGGCCGCGCGGGCCTGGACGTCATGCTTCACCGCCAGGGCCCGGGCCCGGGCGAAGAGGGCGTAGTGCTCATCGGGAACGGCCTTCAGCGCTTCGTCCGCGGCGGAGAGGGCCTCGTCGGGCGCGCCGCGAGCCAGCGCCAGCTCTGCCTTCAGCGCGCCCGCGCGGGCCTTCAGTCCGGGCGTCAGCTCCGCGCCCCGGGCCTCCACGCCGGAGAGCACCTGCTGCGCTTCCTCCATCTTGCGCCCCTGGTAGGTGTGGGCCAGCGCGGTGGACACGCGGGCCAGCAGGTGGTCCGGGTTGACACTGGTGGCCTTGGCGAAGGCCTCCACCGCCTGCGGGTACTGGCCTTCGTCCATCAGGGCTTCGCCGTACGCGGTGGTGAAGCGTGGATCGCGCCAGGACGCTTCCGCCGCGCGAGCGAAGGCCTGCCTCGCTCCGGGAAGGTCGCCGCGCGCCTGGAGCGCCAGGGCCCGGGCCAGCGTCAGCCGGGCGTTGTTGGCGCCGCGGGCCTCGAGCCCGGCCAGGTACTGCTCCGCCTCGGCGGACTTGCCCGCGGCCAGCAGATGCAGTGCGTGGGCGCCGTAGCGCTCGCCGGACTGCGACTCCAACTGCGCGGCGCGGGAGAGGTGCTCGCGGGCCTTGGCGTCCGCGCCGGGCTGCCGGTGCTCCAGCCACAGCACCGTCTGGATGTCGGCAGCCAGGGCCTGGGCGTCACGGGCCTCGGCGTCGAGCTGGAACAGGGCGTCCAGCTCCGTCATCGCGCGGGCGAGGTCAGCGGGGTTGCCACGCATGGCGGCCGTGCGGGCCGCGCGCAGGTGTTCCTCCGTCTGCTTGCGGACGGTGCCTCGGTGGACGAAGAAAACCACCGCGCCCGCGAGCAGCACCGCCACCACGCCCACCTGAACCAGCGCGCTGGTGAGGCTTTCGCGCCGCTGCCAGTCCTTGCGCCCTTCGGTGCCCATGGACCTGTCCCCTGCGCTGGAGTTGGATGTGCGCCGGCCGTTGTGCCGGGTATAGAAGCCGCGCTCAGATAGGAACGGTCCCCTCGACTGTCAACGGGGGGCGGCGGCGTGAACACGGACGTGGGAGGTCAGAGGTATGGCGGTACACACGGCGCTACCCCGCGAGGCATTCGAGCGGGTCGCGGAGGCATTCGGGCTCGGGGCTGTGCGTGAGGTGACGCCCATTCCCCAGGGCTCCATCAACACCAACCACCGCGTGGAGACGCAGAGCGGGCGCTACTTCGTGCGCCACACCACGGTGCGCTCCGCGGACGATTTGCGCTTCGAATCCGCGCTGCTCGCGCACCTGGCCGCGTACCACTTCCCCGGGCCCGTGCAGGTGACGACGCGTGACGGCGCGACCTTCCTGGAGCTGGAGGGTGGCCGCGTCAGCGTCTTCCGCTGGCTGCCGGGCGAGGAGCTGCGCCACCCGGCCCTCACCGCCGACCACCTGGAGCGGCTGGGCGCGGAGCTGGGCAAGCTGCACCGCGACACGCAGTCCTTCTCCGGCTCGAGGGAGAATCCCTACGGACCGGAGACGGTGAGCGGCTGGCTGGAGGCGCTGGTGGCGCACCCGGATGCGGAGCTGGCGGCCGTGGCGCGTGAGCTGCAACGCGACATGGAGACGTCGCGCGCGGCGCGGCAGGGGCTGGAGCCTCGCGGCGTCATCCACGCGGACCTCTTCATGGACAACGTGAAGTGGCTGGGGGACCGCGTGGGCGCCTTCTTCGACTTCGAGATGGCGTGCCGGGAGGACTACGGCCTGGACGTGGCCATCACGCTCAATGCCTGGTGCTTCGACGGCGGGCAGTACCTGCCGGAGCTGTGCCGGGCCTTCATTCGCGGCTACGTGGACGTCCGGCCGCTATCCGCCGTGGAGCGCACGAACCTCTTCGGCCATGCGCTCTACGGGGCGGTGCGCTTCACGGCGAGCCGCATCCGCGACTACCACCTGTCCCCGCTGCCTGCGGACAAGCTGGTGCGCAAGGACTACCGCACCTACCTCAACCGGGCCCGGGCATTGAATGCCATGGGGCCCGAGGGCTTCGCCGCGCTGTTGGGCCTGTGAGGGCCCGACGGAGTCAGATGCCGGTGAGGATCTTCCAGGTGCCGTCTTCCTTGCGCAGCACCATCTGCTCCAGCTCGGACTCCTTCATCGGGCGCGAGTGAAGCGACGGCATCCGCCAGGAGGCGTTCCAGTAGTAGATGGCGGCGGCCACGCCGTCACCGACCTGGATGCGGCGGATGTTCAGCTCGATGCGAGGGCCCTGGATGCGGGGGAACACCCGCTCCAGGTAGGGCACCAGGTTCTGCGCCGTCAGGTCGTCGCTGGGGTCGTTCGGCGTGCCGCCGTCGTCCTGGAACGAAGGCGAGACGAGCTTCTGGATGGCCTGGGCGTCCCGGGCCTCCAGCGCGGTGCGGTACTCCTCCATGACGGCGAGAATGGCGCGCGTGTCGGAGTTGTCGACGATGTCCGTGCCGGGGATGCGCTTCGGGGCGCAGGCGGCCAGCAGGGACAGGACGCTGAAGGCGAGGAAGCGTTTGAGCATGGCGGGGCCTTATTGGGACAACCCAACGGAAGTCAACCCATTCCCAGGCCCCGCCGGAGGCGGGAAGACGACTAACCGGGGCG
Source organism: Myxococcus sp. CA005 (assembly GCF_006518205.1). Classification (NCBI taxonomy): domain Bacteria; kingdom Pseudomonadati; phylum Myxococcota; class Myxococcia; order Myxococcales; family Myxococcaceae; genus Myxococcus; species Myxococcus sp. CA005. Next base: position 57,188 of record NZ_SRLV01000042.1, read on the forward strand.
GATGACCTCGGCGATGAACCGGTTGAGCACCGGCACCTCGTTGTCGAGGATCTTCAGGCCCTCCGACTGGATGACCTTCTCCGCGATGAGCCCCAACGGCTTGAGGAGGAAGGGCAGCTTGAGGGCGATTTCACCGTCCATCACCCGCTCCGTCTGGCCACCGCCCACGTCGCGGAAGCGCATGGTGCCGGTGTTCACCAGCATCTTGGAGATCTTGTTCGAGGTGGGGATGTTCTCGAACGTCAACTCCTTGCGGCGCTTGTCATAGGTGGACGTCTCGATGAACGCGAACCACTCCGGGGGCACCGTCTTGGGGCCAATCTTCTCGATGACGGGCTTGGGGCGGTAGCGCACGCGGCGGCGCACGACGTCTCCGTCCGGCTTCACTTCCAGGGGCTGCAGCTCCAGCAGCACGCCATGGTGCTTGAGGAGGAACTCGAAGTACCGCTCGTCGAGGAGCGCGCGCTCCACCTCATCCACCGTCCCCTGAATCCGATGCCGCGACTCGAAACGCATCCACGTCCTCCTTGCCAGGCTGGCACGTCACCGCTGTCTGGCTGCCTGCCTAGCCGAAAAGCGTGGCTAGCGGAAAGCCTGTCGTGGCACCAGCAGTCCACGGAAGGTCTTCTCCTCGAAGTCGCAGCGCTCCCGCCACTCGTCGGCGGAGGCCCGGAAGGCGGCGCCAAAGTCCGGTAGTGCACCGACCTCGTGCCGCACCGCGCCGCAGTCTCCTGCCAGGTAGGCTGACTCCACCCGCATGCGCAGGGCTTCGCGGCGGAGCGCTTCCGGCAGGCCTTCCGCCGCCAGGGCTTGTTGCAGGTAGCCCGTGGCCAGCACGGGCGAGCCCACCTGCTGCAACCGGCGCCCCATGAGGTAGTTGAGGAACGGGTCCGTGGGCACCGCGGCCAGGGCGCGCGCGAGGATCAGCAGACGCACCTCGTCCTGGCCGGCCCGGAAGTACGCTTCGATGGGGGCCTGGCGCACGGCGTCCTCCATGGCGGCGAGCTTCACCTGGGCGGTGCGCGTCAGCTCCGGCCCGGCGTCCTTCGACAGCACGGTGTCGAGGAAGCGGCGGGCCTCGCCGGGCTGGTCGCGGCGCAGCGCGACGTCCGCCCGCGCCATGGCCACCTCCGCCTCCAGCACGGCCTGGCCCTTCATGCGTTCGCCCACCTCGGCGAGCACGGCGTCCGCGTCCGCGTAGCGCTCCAGTTGGGACAGGGCGACGGCCTCACCGATGCGGAAGCCAGGCTCTTCGGGCTGGAGCTCGCCGGCGCGGCGGTAGCGCTTCAGCGCGTCCTCGGGGTCACTCGCCAGCGCCTGCCGGGCGGAATCCGACAGTCGCGCCACCTCGCGAGCGCAGGCGCGGGTGAAGAGGCTGCCGGTGCGGAAGCGCGCGAAGGCCCGCGCCACGGAGGCTTCGTCCAGGGGGAGCGCGTCCACGTACTGCTCCCACTCGGTGACGAGCTCTCCCAGGGGACGGCCGTATGCGGCGTTGAAGTCCGCATGGGCATACACGGCTCGCAGCCGGTCCGCGCCATAGGTGTCCGCCAGGTAGCGCAGGAACGAGCCCGCCACCGTGTACGCGCGTGCGGGGGCCGACTGGTAGAAACCCTGCGGCCCCATCAGCTTGCGCATGTCCGGCGCCAGCTTCTGCCTGCGCATGCCCGCCGCCCACTGGTGCAGCGTGAGGTCGCCCTGCACCGGGCCGTCCGCGGCGACGGCGAATCCCTCGATGACGCCCATGAGCGGCCAGACGCCCAGCCGGGTGGTGACGCGGAAGGGGCCGCTGCCCGCGGGGGCCGCCATGACGTGCGCCAGCTCATGGTGGAGCACGGAGTGGGGGAAGGGCCGGTCCTGGATGTGCAACTCGTGGCGCCAGGGCTTGGCGAACTGGGTGCGGCCGGCGCCCACCAGGCGCTGCTTTTCGTGCTCGTCGCGGTAGAGCCAGACGTGGATGGGCTCGGTAGGGGCCACGCCCAGGAAGTGCCGCGTCTGGGCCCAGCGGAACTCCAAGTCCCGCGCGAAGCGGTCCACGTCCTCGCGCGGCTTGCCTTGCCAGTAGTGGAAGACGAAGTGTTCCGTCTCCCGCAGGCCGCCGAGCTCCCGCGTGAGCCACGCATCCGTCATCCGCAGGCCCAGGGCGGGGCCGCGCGCCTCCATGAAGGCGATGGCGGCCAGGGGCAGTACCAGGGCGGCCAGGGTGGCGCGGCGCAGGCCGGCGCGGCGAAGGCGCCCGGTGCCCAGGTCCAGCAGGGCGCAGGTGAGCCCCGCGAGCACGGTGACCCACAGCAGCGTCTCCAAGCGGAACCAGCCGAGCGCGGCGGAGACACCCAGGGCCTCGTCGTAGAGGGGCCCGGGCATGTGTCCCAGGAAGTGGTTGAAGGCGAACACCTGGGGCCCGGCGACGATGGGCCACGCGGTAGGCACGGCTGAGAGGAGGATGAGGAGTGCGTACAGCCCCGCGGCCCGGCGGGGGCGCTCGGCGGTGAAGCCGCACAGCACGCCCGCGGAGGCGGCCAGCGCGGCCGAGGGGAGGGTGAGCATCGGATAGAAGCCCACCAGTGCGAACGGGTCACACGCGGTGCGCAGCCAGGCGAACAGGGTGGCTACCAGGAAGGGGGGCACCAGGACGCCGATGTTGAGGAGCAGGGCGGTGCCCAGGGCCCGGCCCACCGCGCCTGCGGGCGTCTGGGGCCGGAGGGCGCCTGGTGGCGTCGGAGCGGTGCCCAGCAGGATGCGGCGCTCCTGGGCGGCCGCGGCGATGCCCATCCCCCCTCCGAGCAGGCCGACGGCGATGGAGAGGGCCAGGCTCAGCTCGAAGCCGGGGACGCCAAAGAGGGGGAGCAGGACGAGCGCCGAGCCCCCGCCCGCGAGCAGGAGGACGGTGGCCAGGACGGCAGGGCGACGCAACAGGCCAGAGGCGCGGGTGAGGACTTGCCGCATGGCCTCTCCTATACTCCCGGCCAGCATGTCCGAACAGAAGACAGGTCCAGAGCACCGCCAGAACGGGCGCGCGCCCATCGAGCTGAAGGTCGACTACAAGAAGCTCAACTCGTTCTTCGCGGACTACACGAAGAACATCAGCAAGGGTGGCACGTTCATCAAGACGAAGAAGCCGCTGCCCATCGGCACGCGCTTCCTCTTCAAGCTGACGGTGCCACACCGGGAGGCCCCCTTCGAACTGCTGGGCGAGGTCGTCTGGTCCAAGGCGGACGCGGACGAGCCCGGCATGGGCATCCGTTTCATCTACAGCAGTGAAGCGCAGCGGGTGGAGTTCGAGACGGTGGTGGAAGGACTGATGTCCGACAGCCTCGGCGGCGAGCTGACGGAGAAGCTGCTCAACAAGCCGCTGCACTCGCACTCATGAAGCACGGCCTTCGGTGGATGGTGGTGGCGGTGCCGTTGCTGGCATCGGCCTGCCAGCAGGAGGCGCAGGGCAGCGCGCCTCGTGCCACGCCGAAGGCGGCAGAGCCTCGTCCGCGCATCACCGACGTCACCGCCGAGGACTACGTCATGCAGCCGCTTCCGCGTGGACATGTGCGGCTGGAGGATGCCTTCGGCGGAGCGCGCCGGGTGGAGGTGGAGATCGCCGCGACGGCGGGCACGCGTGCACGGGGCATGATGTGGCGCAAGGAGCTGGCGGAGGGGAAGGGGATGCTCTTTCTCTTCCCGCACGAAGAGGTCCAGGGGTTCTGGATGCGCAACACGCTCATCCCGCTGGACATGATTTTCATCACGTCCGACCTGCGCGTTGCGGGCATCGTGTCGCGCGCGGTGCCTCGCTCACTGGAATCCCGCTCCGTGGGCGTACCCAGCCAGTACGTGCTGGAGGTGCCCGGCGGCTGGACGGAGAAGCTGGGCATCCGCAAGGGCAGTACTGTCCGCTTCGAGGGCGTGGCGGGCTTGGACATCGAGCCCTGAGGAATGTTCATGACCTGGCGTCGCGCATCGATGCCCATTGGAACGCCCTACAAAAGGCCAGGCTTCGGGGCTGAGTGAGCCCTGCCTCATTTGGGTGGGGTGCGTTTCATGGCTTCCTGCCAGGCGCGTTCGAATTCCTCTGATGGGATTTCGTACTCCTCACCCAGGTCGAGAACCTCGAACGGTTGATCCGCAAGGTGTTCGAGGTGTTTCTCGTCGCCCCAGCGCCACGTTTCTCCGTAGATTTCAATCTGCCGGCTCGGCCAGTCCCCCGTGATTTCCATGTAGCAGATGCCTGCTCCGTACTCGGATTCTGCATCTCGCTTGAAGTATCGCTTCGTGCTCAAGGGGGCTCCTGTTCGCAGGCAGAGGGACGGAGCGGCGGTGCCCGCGTGAACTGAGGCAACAAAGTCGGACGACCGCGTCGTGCGCATCGTGCCGCAGCCGTGTCCGTCATCAGGCCGGCGTGCGCCGTTCCAGCAACTCCGTGATGCGGCGAATGAGTTGCTGCATGGTGACGGTACCCAGGAATCGCTTCTGGGCATCCGTGACGACCACCGGGTCATAGAGCGCTTCGGGCGCGCGCTCCATGGCGAGCCGCGCCAGGGTGGTGAGCGCCATCCGGTCCTCGACGATGAGCGGAGCCACCTGCGCCGCGCCCTTCGTGGCCGTCGCGCGCCGCAACACCAGCGCCTCCAGCCGTTCGCTATGCAGCACGGCGACATGGTCCACGTCGGCCTTCTGCTGGAACAGCCGCTCCAACTCCTCGGGCGTCACGGGCCGCTCCACGCAGTTGCGGCGGATGACGATGCTGCCCACCGTCTCGTCGTCCTCGTCCTCGCGGAAGTCGAGCGCGCGCATGGCTTCATGGCGCCGCGCCTCGAACTCGACGCTGGGAAGCACGGGGACGGGAGCGGGGCGGGCCACCAGGTAGCCCTGCGCGTGCCGGATGCCCAGGCGGAGCAGCACGGCCAACTCGTTCCACGTCTCCACGCCTTCCGCAATCAGCGTCGCGTTGACGCTGGCCGCGAAGGACACCAGCGACTTCACCAGGTGCTGCTGGTAGCTGTGTCGGTGGATGTCCCGCACCAGCGCCTGGTCCAGCTTGATGAACTGCGGCGCGCTGTTCACCAGCGTCACCAGTCCGGAGTGCCCCGCGCCGAAGTCATCCAGCGCGATGCCGAAGCCCAGCGCCGAACACTGTCGCGTCAGCCGTTGCAGCAGCGCGTTGTCCTCGAACGCCGCCTTCTCCGTGATTTCGAGCACCAGGTTCTTCGGGTTCAGCCCGTAGCGCGCGAGCAGCTCCTCCGTGGAGCCATCCCCGAATCGCGGGTCGCTCAGCACGTCCGGGCTGACGTTGAAGAAGAAGGGCGCGCTGCGTTGCGCCTCCGGCAGCGTGGAGATGCAGCGCAGCGCGGACGTCCAGCACGCGCGCTCCAGCTCCCACGTGTAGCCTTCCAATCGCGCCTGCGTGAAGAGCACGTGCGGCTCGCGGAACTCGCCGGGTCCTCGCGAAAGCACTTCGTGCCCGATGACCTCGCCACGCAGCAAGTCCACGATGGGCTGAAACACCGAGGTGACGCTCGGCTCGTCACCTTTCCACAGCCAGGCGGGCGCTGGTGCGGAGGAGAGGGGCAGGCTCATGTGGGGAAATTGTAGCCGAACACACCGCAGGCTCCATGCCCTCCCCGAAAGAAGCTGCAAGGCCGCATGTCACGGGGGGGCAGTGCACCAGGGCCGGAACCCCGGCGCTCAAGACTCGCCGACCCTCGGCTGCTCGCTTGCCGGGCCAGACGCCGGGCTTTCCTCGCCCTCGGCCTGTCTGACTTCCAGCGGAGACGAGTGCATGGAAGCCCCTTGAATCATTGAAGATACGTCCTCCATGGACTGGGCTTCCTCCCGCTGGAGGGAGGAGAGGGCCCGGAAGCGGCGCGCCAGGGCAGAGAGCTCCGCGGCCTTGAGTTGGGCCTGCCCGCTGCGCAGTGACAGCAGGGCCACACGGGCTCGTTCCAACTGGGCCACCTCTGCCCTCAGGCGGGCGAGGATGCGCTCGCGCCGTTGTTTCAGGCCGCCCAGCCGCTCCACCTCCTCACCCAGGGAGGCCGCGGCCAGCTCGAGTTGGCGTCTCGCGATGGCATCCGTGCTGGCGCGGGCGCTGCGCTCCAGGTCTTCGCGTTCGGCCTGGAGGTCCGCTTGCGCGCGCTCCTCGATTTGGGCCTCCACCCCCGCCCATTCAGACGCGAGCTCCGCGGCGTCGCGCGTCATCTTTCCCAGGGTGCGCGCCAGTTCCTCGCGAGCGGGCTCGCGAGGGAGCATCGCCAGGGACTGACCGCATTGCCGGTACAGGTTCAACGCCCGCTCGGTCAGCGCATGGAAGTCACCGGCGAGCTGCGGCAACAGCGCCTCCACGCGCGCCTCCACCGGGTCCGCTGAAAGCGCCAGGTGCGCGGCCACCGCGCTCAATCCCACGAAGAGGCCCAGGATGCCGCCCGCCACCCCCGCGCCCAGGAGCGCCGGCGTGGCCAGGTCCGCCAGTCGCGCGGAGAAGACGCGGGACACCTCCATGCCGCCCAGCGTCAATCCCGCGCACAGCGCCGCGCCCAGTCCGAAGTGGAAGAGGGTGGGGCGCGCTTCCGCCACCTGGCCATTCTCTCCGCGCTCACTGAGTCGCGAGCGCACCAGCAGCGCCCCCGCCGCCGCCGCGCTGAACGCCACCGTCCATCCAGGGGCCATGCCCAGGGCATAGGGCAGCGCGGTGAGGAGTACTCCCAGACCCCCGAGCAGCACGCGGTCCCACTTGTCGCCTCGTGCACACCCGAGCACGACGGCAGCGGGGACGAGCCACGCCAACGGCAGGGGTACCCCGACGCGCGTCATGGCCAGATGCAACACGCCGGCCCCGGCCCCGGCCGTGAGCGCGCGCGTTACGGTCTGCTCGAAGGCCTCGCGATGATGGAGCTGCAATAGAGTGGCGTTCATCGACTCCCCACGGATGTAGGCCGGGCAGGAACTGTTCCTTTCACGCATGGGTGGCGAAAAAGGTCTGCCGATGAAGAGCCCCGTCGTTCCCGAGACGATGCGAGCGCTGGTCCTCACCGCCTATGACGGACGGCCGGAGTCCCTGCGCGTGGAATCACGGCCGGTGCCTCGGCCCACCACGGGCCAGGTCCTGGTGCGCGTGGCGGCGGCACCCATCAACCCGGCGGACCTGATGTTCGTGCGTGGGCAGTACGGCATCCGCAAGCCGCTGCCCGTGGTGCCGGGCCTGGAGGCCAGCGGGACGGTGGTGGCCTCGGGCGGCGTCGCGGGCCGACTCCTGGTGGGGCGCCGCGTGGCGTGTGTGGCGCCCGGCGAGGGGGACGGCTTATGGGCGGAGTACGCGGCGGTGCCCCTGGGGCAGTGCCTGCCGCTGCGGGGCCAGGTCTCCGACGAGCAGGGCGCCAGCCTCTTCATCAATCCCTTCACCGCGTGGGTGTTGATGGAGCGTGCGAAGGAGGGGGGGCACACCGCGCTGGCGCAGACGGCCGCCGCGGGCACCATGGGACGGATGCTGCTGGCGCTCGCGAAGCGACGCGGCGTGGCCATGGTGAACGTGGTGCGGCGCCCGGAGCAGGTGTCCCTGCTTCAGGACCTGGGCGCGGAGTATGTGCTGAGCACCCACGAGCCCGAATTCGAGGAGCGGCTGCTCCGCGTTTGTCACGAGCTGAAGGTGTCGCTCGCCTTCGACCCGGTGGGCGGACGGCTCACCGGGCAGTTGCTCCACGCGCTGCCGGAGGGCGGCACCGTCATCGTGTATGGCTCGCTCTCCGAACAGGAGTGCCGCATCGCGCCCAGCGACCTCATCTTCGGGCGCAAGCGGGTGGAGGGCTTCTGGCTGTCGGAGTGGCACCGCCAGGGCTTTGGCGCCGCGCAAATCAAGGCGCTGATGGGCGTGCCGTCGCTGGTGGGGCAGACGCTGGAGACGCCCGTGCGCGCCCGGCTCCCGCTGGAGTCAGCGGGCGAGGCGCTGCGCATCGCCTCCGCGGACATGACGTCCGGCAAGGTGCTCTTCGTTCCCGCGCAGGGACAGGCACCGGGCGAATCACTGTGAGCCCGGCTCAGGCCTTGTCGCGGGAGATGGGGCCCGTCTTCGCCTTCGTCACGCGCAGGTAGTCCGCGGGCGCGAGCACGAGCTGCGTGCCACGCACACCCGCGGACACGGCGATGGCGTCGAACAACTCCATCGTCTCGTCGACGTACACGGGATAGTCCTTCTTGCCGCCGATGGCCGTGCAGCCGCCCCGGATGAATCCGGTGAGCGGCTGGAGCTCCTTGAGCGGCACGGTGTCCACCTTGCGGTCTCCGCTGAGCCGGGCCAGGGCCTTCAGGTCCAGCTCCGCGTTGCCGGGCACCACCGCCATCAACACGCCGGTGCGGTCGCCGCGCGCCACCAGCGTCTTGAAGACCTGCTCGGCGGGCATGCCCACCTTGGCCGCCACCGACTCCGCGGACAAATCCTCCAGGTCCACGTCGTAGTCGCGCAGCGCGTACTTCACGCCGAGCGAGTCCAGGAGTCGGGCGCTGTTCGTCTTCACGGCCTCACATCCCCAGCGCGGTGGCGGCGGCCTGCACGCGAGCGAGCGCGTCCTCGGGCGAGCTGCCCACCGCGGACAGGTGCCCCATCTTCCGGCCCTTGCGCGCCTCCCGCTTGCCGTACAGGTGCAGGCGGACGCCGGGCATGGCCAGCACCTCCTGGAAGCGAGGGCCGCCGTCCTTCAGCCACAAGTCGCCCAGCAGGTTGACGATGGCCGCTGGACGCACCACCTCCACGGAGCCCAGCGGCAGGTTGCACACCGCGCGCACCGCCTGCTCGAACTGGGAGGTGAGGCACGCCACCTCGGTGGAGTGGAAGCTGTTGTGCGGGCGCGGCGCCAGCTCGTTGACGAGCACGCTGCCGTCCTTCAGCAGGAACAGCTCGATGACGAGCAGGCCTTCGACCTGGAGCGACTCGGTGATGCCGCGCGCCAGCTCCGTGGCCGTGTCCAGCACCGCGGGCGGCAGCGGCCCCGGCAGCAGCGACCACGCGAGGATGCGCTCCTCGTGGTGATTGAAGGCTGGCGGATACACCGCCACTTCTCCATTGGGGCTGCGGGCCACCAGCACGGACAGCTCGGACTGGAGCGCCAGCGCGGCCTCCACCACCACGGAGCGCTCACCCAGCTCGCGCCACGCCTGGGCGGCCTCGTCCGCGGAGGTCACCTCCACCTGCCCGCGCCCGTCGTAGCCGCCCTCACTGGACTTCACGAAGCAGCGTCCACCCAGCGCCTGGATGGCTTCGGCCAGCTCCGCGGCGGAGTGCGCCTCGCGCCACGGGCCCAGGGGAAAGCCCCCCTTGGCGAGCCAGCCCTTCTGCCGGCCCCGGTGCTGAATCACGCGGAGCACGTCCGCACCCGGGCGCATGGGGGTGTGCCGCGCCACCGCTTCCAGCGTGGGGAGGGGAATCTTCTCGATTTCGAGCGTCACGGTGTCGCACGCGCGCGCCAGCGTCTCCGCGGCCGCCGTGTCACCGAAGGACGCGGTAACACACAGGTCCACCACGGAGTGGGCCGGGCAGTCCGCGTCCGGGTCCAACGCCTGAACCTGGAAGCCGAGCGTGCGCGCGGCCAGGGCCATCATCCGCCCCAGCTGGCCACCGCCGAGCATGCCAATCGTGCCGCCGGGCAGCACCACGCGGGGGCTCATGACAGCTCCCGGTGCGCCAGCACTTCGTCCGTACGCGCCTTGCGCCAGGCCGCGAGCCGCTCGCGCAGCTCGGGGTACTTGAGGCAGAGGATGGCCGCGGCGTGCAGGGCCGCGTTGGCGGCGCCCGGCTTGCCAATGGCCTGCGTTCCCACCGGCACGCCCTTGGGCATCTGGACGATGGACAGCAGCGCGTCCAGGCCGCTGAGCAGCGTGGTGGGCATGGGCACGCCAATGACGGGCAGCAGCGTCTTGCTCGACACCATGCCCGGCAGGTGCGCCGCGCCGCCCGCGGCGGCGATGATGACGGACAGCCCCCGCGACTCCGCGGTGGACGCGTACTCCATCATCCAGTCCGGGGTGCGGTGAGCGGACACCACGCGCACCTCGTGCGGGATGCCCAGTTCCTTGAGAATGTCGACCGCGGGCTGCAGGTGCTCCAGGTCGCTCCTACCGCCCATGATGACCCCGACCCAGGGGGTGACCGTGCTCGCCATTGGTGTGCGCGCCTCCGTGCGCTGTCCCGCCGAAACCAGGAGGAACGCGGAGATAGGGCGGGGGGATTCCGCGGGTCAACACGGAAAGGCGCGGGTGACGAGGATGACACGCCGGCCTTCCTGCATTCCCGGTGCGCACTCGCACACAGGGTGGGGCAGGGGGGGATGAGCCCCTGCCCGCCACCCAGGACGGCTAGGCCGCGGAGACGTTGCGGTCGCTGCCCTCGCGGTAGAGGGCTTCGATGGCGTCGTTGTAGCGGGCCACGACGTTGCGGCGCTTCACGCTCATCTTGGGGGTGAGCATGTCGTTGGCGACGGTGAAGTCCTCGCTGATGAGCAGGAAGCGCTGCGGGCGCTCGTAGCCCTTCACGTCGCGGGTGAACTCGTTCAACTGCTCACGGTAGAGCTGGAGCACCTCGGGACGTTTGAGCAGCTCCGGCATGGACGTCGTGTCCAGGCCCTTCTCCGTGGCCCACTTCTTCAGCGTGTCCACGTCCACGACGATGATGGCCACGTTGTACGGCTTGTTCATGCCGTGGACCAACGCGTTGGCGATGTAGGTGGAGAGCGCCAGCGACTGCTCGATGGGGCTGGGCACCACGTACTTGCCGTTCTCCAGCTTGTACTGCTCCTTGATGCGGCCGGTGATGTAGAGGTAGCCGTCCGGATCCAGGTAGCCCATGTCACCGGTGCGGAAGCCGCCGTTCCCGGTGAACACCTTCTCGTTCTCCTCGGGCTTGTTGTAGTAGCCCATCATCACGTTGTGCCCGTGGACGACGATTTCGCCTTGCGTCGCCTCGCCGGTGGCCGCCGTGTCGATCTCCACGCGAATCCCGGGCAGCGCCTTGCCCACCGAGCCGATCTTCCGGTTGTTGGGGAAGTTGGCCGTGGCGATGGGCGACGTCTCCGTGAGGCCGTAGCCCTCGTAGACGGTGATGCCGAGGTTGTCGATGAACTCCGCCACCTCCTTGGAGATGGCCGACCCACCGGAGAAGGCGTACTTCAGCCGCCCGCCGAAGCGCGCGCGGACCTTGGAGAAGACCACCTTGTCGAAGAAGGCGTGCTGCAGGTCCAGCAGGCCGCTCGACTTGCCCGCCTCCGCGAGCGCGCGCCGCTGGGCCGCCACCGCGAGGCCGCGGTGGAACATGAACCGCGTCACCGCCTTCTCGCCGGCCATGCGCTTCTGCAGGCCGTCGTAGATGCGGTTGAAGATGCGCGGCACGCTGAACAGCAGCGTGGGCTTCACCTCGGAGAGGTTGTCGATGATCTTCTCCACCGCCTCCGCGATGGCCATGGACGCGCCCATGGACAGCAGCGCGTGCAGCTCCACCGTCTGGCCGAAGACGTGCGCCCAGGGCAGGAAGGCCAGGGAGCGGTCCTCCGTCCCCATGGGAAACACTTCGTGCATCGCCGACACGTTGCGGGCGATGTTCGCGTGGCTGAGCATCACGCCCTTGGGCTGTCCCGTGGTGCCCGACGTGTAGATGAGGCCAGCCAGGTCCGCCGGCTTGGGGCTCACCAGGGGCGTGGGCGTCTCGGCCCCCCGCCGCAGCAACGTCGCGAAGCTGTCCGTGTCGCTGGTGGTGCCGCTGAAGCGGATGATGTGCTCCAGCTGCGGCAGCTCCGCGCGCACGGACTGGATGCGCTGCGCGATGTCATCCGTGGCACAGAAAACGACCTTGGCGCCGCTGTCGTTGAGGATGAACTGCAGTTCCTTCACCTGCTGCGATTCGTACATCGGGACGTAAGCGCCGCCGAGCGTGTACGTGGCGTACGCGCCCACCGCCCACTCCAGGCGGTTGTTGGAGATGACGGCCACGCGGTCGCCCGCGCCCACGCCCAGCTGCGCGAGCCCTCCTCGCAGGTCGTCGACCATCTCTCCGAAGCGGGAGTAGGTCGTCCAGACCCACTGGCCGTTCTTCTTCTCTCCGAAGAGGTCGCGGCTGCCGAAGGTGGAGGTGCTGCGCTTGAAGATGTCGATGAGGGTCTGGAACTGCGGGAGCTGCATGAGGGGGGCTCCACTCGGAAACAGGTTGGTTTGAGGTGCCGCAGCTTAAGGCTGAACGCATCCTGAGTGGGCCCATTCCTGAAACTTCACGCCCCACCTGCACACAATCGTGAACACGACGCAGTGCGGCGGGGCGTCAGGGTGATGTGCGGGACGACTCTCAGTACGTGGAGCCGAGCTTGCCGAAGCTCTTGAGCGCCTTCACCTTGCTCTTCTTCACGAGCGAGCGCCGGGCCTCTTCGCCCTCCGCGCTGTCGTACTCGTCCATCACCGCCCGCTGTTCGGCCTGGTCCGCCGCCACCGCGGCGCTGCCGGACACCGCGCTGGCTTCGTCGAAGAGCGCCTGGTTGCGTTGCAGATAGAGCTTCGCCTCGTCCTTGCGGCCCTCGCTCAGGGCCTCGGCCGCCTTCTGCATGTTGACGGCACTGCGCGCCCGGGCGGCGTAGACGGTGGCCTCGCGGTCCTGGCGGGCGAGCACTTCCTCACGCCGGTTGGTTACCACCGCGGACAGCGAGGCTTCATTGGCCACTTCCGCGTCGCGGATGAGGTCCGTGTACGCCAGCTTCAGGTCCAGCACGCGCGCCGTCCGCCCCACCGAGTCCCCGGTGACGTTGAGCCGCACCACCACGCGCTCCAGTTGGCCCGCGGAGAAGTCGGGCAGCGACACATGGACCTGATTGCCGGACTGGCTGGCGCGGTAGCCCAGCACCTCGCCCAGTGACGTTCCGGGGGGCAGGGTGAAGGTCATCGTCACGCCGCGCGCCACCGTTGTCCCGGCCTGCTGCAGGTCCTTCTGGAAGAGGGTGGAGAGCTGGGCGGCGTCCTCCAGGAAGCCGTAGGCACCGGCGCCGTACTCGGCGAAGGCCTGCATCAGGTCCTCGTTGAAGTCGGTGCCCACGCCAATGGCGCTCAGGGTGAGGCCGGTGGCGCGCAGCTCCCGCGCCATTCGCGTCAGCTCTTCGTCCGCGGTGAGGCCCTCGGTGGGCTGGCCGTCGCTCATGAGGATGAGGCGGTTGACGCCGTAGGTCCGCTGCGCGGTGGACAGCTGATAGCGCCCGGCGGACAGGCCCGCGCCGATGTTGGTGCCGCCTTCGTCCCAGATGCCGTCCACGTACTGGAACATTCGCTCTCGGTTGGCGGCCGTGGCCTCCAGGGACGGCAGGCTCTTCACGTCCGAGCCGTAGTGGATGATGGCCAGCCGGTCCTGGTCATTCAGCAGCCCGATGAGGTGCCGCGCCGCCTGCTTGGCTTGGGCCAGCTTGTAGCCGCTCATGGAGCCCGAACGGTCGATGACGAGCGCCAGATTGACAGGGCTTCGCTGTGCCCCGGGCACCTGCGCGCCCGACAGGTCGAAGGTGGCGAACACCTCGGAGGTGCCCGCGGGGACGTACGGATGGGACAGCCGGCTCGTCAGCGTCAGCGAGCCCACCGTGGCGGGCACGACGGGCGGCGGGGGCGGGG